>DATMPD010000303.1:0-5299 GCA_035567955.1 Edaphobacter sp. | reverse complement strand
GCGTCGATCTCGGTGATCTTCTGGTATATGGGGATGATTCCCGACTTCGGGACGCTGCGCGACCGGGCGACGATGCCTGCGGCGAAGTACTTTTACGGGATGCTTTCGCTCGGATGGCGTGGCTCGACGCGGCACTGGATGCGGTATGAGTCCGCTTCCCTGCTGCTAGCCGGGCTTTCAACGCCTCTGGTGCTCTCGGTTCACACGGTCATCAGCTTCGACTTTGCTGTGGCGGCGCTAGCGGGGTGGCATACGACGATCTTCCCGCCTTACTTCGTTGCGGGCGCTATCTATTCGGGATTTGCCATGGTGATTACGCTGGCGATTCCGATCCGCAAGTTCTATCACCTGGAAGACCTGGTGACGCTGCGCCATCTGGACAACATGGCGAAGGTGATGCTGGGGACGGGTTTGATCGTAGGGTACGGCTACGGCATGGAGGTCTTCATGGCGTGGTACTCGGCCAGCCACTGGGAGTTCTTCATGATGTGGAACCGTATGTTCGGGCCGATGGGCTGGGCGTACTGGATCCTGATCCTGACCAACCTCGCGATTCCGCTGACGACGCTGTGGTCGCGCAAGCTGCGGGTGAACGTGGCTTATCTTTTTGTTCTCTCGTTCATCATTAATACGGGAATGTGGTTTGAGCGCTTTGTGATTGTCGTGACCAGTCTCTATCGCGAGTACCTGCCGTCGAGCTGGGGCACCTACCGCGCGACCAAGTGGGACTACATGATCTATGTGGGAACGCTGGGCATGTTCACGTTCCTGTTCTTCCTGTTTGTTCGCTTCCTGCCCGTGATTCCGATGTCGGAGATTCGAATGATGCTGCCGCAGACGAAGGTGAAGCCGGGCGGAACGAAAGCAGAAAAAGTCATTGAGGAGTCAGCCTGATGCCGCCGCGCGAAGGAATTTACGGATTGCTGGCCGAGTTCAACACACCCGGCGAACTGGTGTATGCGACGCAAGAGGCGCGCCGGGCAGGATATCGCCGGATGGAGTGCTATACGCCGTATCCGGTCGAGGAGGCGGCGGAGGCGCTCGAGTTCCACAAGACACGGGTGCCGCTGGTGTGCCTGCTCGGCGGATTGATGGGCGTGACGACGGCGTTTCTGATGGAGACGTGGGTCAACGTGTGGGCCTATCCACTGAATATTGCGGGGCGGCCGCTGTTCTCCTGGCCTGCGTTTATCATTCCGGCCTACGAGTGGACGATTTTGTTTGCGGGATTTTCGGCGTGCTTCGGGATGCTGGCATTGAATGGTTTGCCGCAGCCCTATCATCCGCTGTTCAACGCGGCTAACTTCCGGAACGGCGCGACTACGGACAAGTTTTTTCTGTGCCTTGAGGCGACCGACCCGCTGTTTTCGCCTGGCGAGACGCGGGCCTTCCTCGAGCAGTTCCCTGCGGTCTCCGTGGTGGAGGTGGATCACTAAATGCGAGGGAATAGGGAACAGGGAGTAGGGAGTAGCGTGCGAAAGCTCAATCAACTCGCGGCATTTGGTGCGATGGCGGCAACGTTGGTTCTGGCCGGCTGCCGCCAGGACATGCAGGATCAGCCGAAGTTCTTTCCGCAGCGCGGCACGGATTTTTATGCGGATGGGCGCTCGGTGCGTCCGCAGGTGGAGAACACGGTGGCGCGCGGCCAGCTGCATGAGAACGCCTATTTTTATACCGGCCTGATCAACGGCAAAGAAGGCGATGGGATGCCGTTCCCGGCTACGCTCGAGGTGCTGGAGCGTGGGCAGGAGCGGTACAACGTCTACTGCACGCCGTGTCACTCGCGTGTGGGCAATGGCGTTGGCATGATCGTCCAGCGCGGCTATATGAAGGCCGGTAATTTCAATACGGTGCGGCTTGAGACCGCTCCGCTGGGCCACTTCTTCCATGTGATCTCGAACGGCTATGGTGCGATGCCGGATTATTCGGCGCAGATCGTGCCGGAGGATCGCTGGGCCATCGTTGCGTACATCAAAGCGCTGCAGTTGAGCCAGAAGGCGACACAAGCCGATGTTCCGGCGGGTGTGCATGTCGAGACGCTTTCGAGTATCGCCGAGCGCCAGGGCTTGCCTGCTTCCTTTGCCGACGAGTGGACGCTGCCGCCAACAGCGGTGACGGGAACACCCGACAACGGACTTTATGTTCTCCCTGTGCCGGGCGCGGCGCCTTCGGCCAACGGGGAAGGCTCAACCTCACGCTCGAACACAAATCAGCCGGGGGGAACGCCCGCCGGACAGAGAGCACCTCAGCAATCCGGTGTACCGAAGCAGTAACCTCGGAAGCTTCCGAATGAAGGCTTGAAACGAATGTCATCTGGACACGAACATAACGACGCAGCAGGCGGGCATCACGGCGACCATGGCCCGCGGACGCTGCCGGCATCGCTGGCTGCACCGGGGATTCTCTCTGCATGGCGGACGCGTGCGCTGATCGTCTTCGCGGTTGCCACTCTTGTGTCGCTACTGGCTTTCTCGTGGAGCCATGAGGGAAGGAACCATCTCCTCCGGGCCTATCTACTGGGGTACATGATCTGCTTCAGCTTTGCCGGCGGGGGGCTGGTGGTGCTGATGCTGCAGTATGTCAGCGGCGGTAAGTGGGGCCTGTTGCTGCGGCGTCCGCTGGAGGCGATGACGCGGACGATCTGGCTGGTCGGGGCGATGTTCGTGCCGGTCACCTTTTTCTGGAAGCACCTATACCAGTGGGCTGCGTTTCCGACTGCGGGAGCGGTGGCCGAGGCGCTGGCGAATCATGCAGTGACGCTCGAACAGGCGATGACGTTGAACGCCAAACGGGCGATGCTCAACCCGGTGGCCGTAATCATCCAGACTGCGCTCATCTTCGGGATTTTATGGCTGTTTCAGTATCTGTTGAATAAGTGGTCGGTGGAACGCGATGCTGACCCGGAGAGAGGCACGGAGCCGAGTTACGACCGTTGGCGGATCAAATTTGAGAATTTGTCCGGACCCGGCATTCTGCTGTATGTGATTTTGCTGACCGATGGGGCGATTATGTGGATCAAATCGCTCGATATCACGTGGTACTCGTCGATATGGGGACTGCAGTTCCTGGTGGGTCAGGGATATGCGGTTCTGGCGCTGGGCATCTTGTCGGTGATTTTGCTGTCGCGATTTGAGCCGATGAAGACGATGCTGCGCAAGACCGAGCAGCACGATCTGGGCAAGCTGGCGTTTGCGTTCGTGATGCTGAACATCTATCTCACCTTCGCGGAGTTCCTGATCATCTGGTCGGGCAACGTTCCGGATGAGATTCCCTGGTATCTGAACCGGATCCATGGCGGCTGGTGGGTTGTCTGCTCGGCGGATTTTATCTGCCACTGGCTGATTCCTTTCGTCCTGCTGCTGTCGCGGGATCTGAAGCGGAATAAACAGAAGATGATCTGGCTGACGTGCTTCATGATCTTTGCGCGCTGCCTGGATATGTTCTGGCTGATCGAGCCGAACTTCGCGGATGCCGCAGGGAATCTGCACCTTGCCGGCAACCTTGGAATTCTTGCGTATATTACCGTTCCGGTGGCCGTGATCTCGCTGTGGGCCGCCTACTACATGACACAACTGCAAGCGCGTCCGTTGATCAACGTGAACGATCCTCACGTTGAAGAGATGCTGGAGCCTGAACATGCCCACTAACGACCACGATTTGAATCAGCCCGGCGCCCACGATCCTCATATGCGCGACGCCGATCATCCGGGGTATGAGGTAACGGACGTCAACGCCGGGGGTGTCGCGGTGTTCCTGGCGGGGCTGTTTGGCTCTGTGTTTATCTTCTTCCTGCTCTGCTACGGCTTGGGCGTGCTCATCAATGGCGGGATCAGGAAAGAGGACGGGCCGACGACGAAGTGGAATACGCTGAGTGCGTTTGCGGGAGCGGAGACGACCAACGGCAAGCGGCAGGACTTGGCGAGCAATCCCGAGATGCAGCAGAGGGAGCTTAACCAAATGACGTCGACCTTTCCGGAGCCTCGTCTGGACATCGACGACGGCAACCAGGCTACAGCGGATCTGCATGCCCGTGAAGACCTTCTGCTGAACAACTACAGTGTCGCTGCCGGAGAGGGTGCATCGATTCGGATCCCGATCTCTCGCGCGATGGAGATCATTGCGCAGCGTGGGTTGCCGGTGAGCGCGCAGTCTGGAACTGCAGCTGTCGAGATGGTGGGGGATGAAAAGCCCACGATTCAGGCTCCCCTGACTTCGGGTTTTGCTCGCACTGGATATGAGCTGGAGACGATTGAAGCCCGGGAGCAAAAGCTGAGTTACGGCAAAGCCGAGGGCGGCGAGAAAAAGGCGGAGCTTGCTCCAGTGAAGTAACGGTTGGTTGAAGTGGATTTAAGATAGAGAAGAGACGGCATGAAGAGCGGGCGGACAATACGAGGCGGTTGGCAGGCGGCGGTTTTTTGCTGCGCGCTGCTGAGTGCTCCTTTGTTTGCGCAAGTGTCAAGCTACGGCGATAAGCAGAATGGTGAGAACGCCGGCGACCAGTTGCCGCAGGTTCTGCAGAAGGTTGGGGTGGCGCAGCATCTGAACCAGCAGCTGCCGCTGGACGCCGCTTTTGTGGATGAGAGCGGCAAGCCGGTGAAGCTGGGCGATTACTTCGGGAAGAAGCCTGCGATTCTTGCGCTGGTGTACTACACCTGTCCGATGCTGTGCTCCGAGGAGATGGACGGGCTGACGAGTTCGCTGGAGATGGTAAAGCTGACGCCGGGTAAGGATTTCGATGTGGTAATCCTTAGCATCGATCCCAGTGACTCGCCGGAGCAGGCTGCGAAGTCGAAGGCTTTGTATGTGAAGCGCTATGGGCGACCGGAGACCGCGGCGGGATGGCACTTCCTGACGGGACAGCGGCCGGCGATCGATGCGGTGACGAATGCGGTTGGTTTTGGATATGTCCGGGTTCCGGGGCCGGACGGTAAGCTGTCACAGTTTGCGCATGCGAGTTCGATTGAGATTGTTACGCCAGAGGGCAAGCTGGCGCAGTACTACCTTGGGGTGGAGTATTCGCCGAAGGACATGCTGCTGGGGTTGATCGATGCGTCCGGCAATAAGATTGGTTCTCCTGTTGCGAATATTCTGACCTACTGCTATCACTACGATCCGCAGACGAATAAACACTCGCTGATGGTTGCGCGTGTGGTGCAGGTTGGCGGGATGATCACGGTGGCAGGGCTTGGTGGATTCATGTTTCTGATGTTCCGGAGAGACGTCAACGTTGCGCGCGAACACGACCTGACTAAGAAAGAAACGGATAAAGGGTAACGATGCATATCAGTCCAGTCCTGTG
>DATMPD010000302.1:0-5041 GCA_035567955.1 Edaphobacter sp. | reverse complement strand
TCCTGCATCCGCGTTATTAAAAGACCGTCAAGCATAAGCCCTCCAGACCATCGAGCATAGGCCCTCCAGACCATCGAGCATAGGGCCTCCATCCCGCACTCATTTTAGTTGTCATCCTTCCGCGCGGCGGGAGGATCTGCTTCTCGCCTTTGTTTTTTCCTCACGCTTGCCGGGAGCGAGCGAACCAAGCAGACTAGAGACACACAATGGCAAGTTCGACAAAGCGGGTCCTGATCTACCGGCTAGGCAGCCTCGGCGACACCCTCGTTGCAATGCCGGCCTTCCACCTCATCGCCCGCGCCTTTCCCGACGCCGAGCGCCGCCTCCTGACAAACTTCCCGGTCAACGCCAAAGCTCCACCCGCAGCCGCGATCCTCGAACACACCAACCTCATCCACGGTTACTTCCGCTACGCCGCCGGTACGCGCAATCCCGGCGAACTCCTAACCCTCTGGTGGCACCTCCGTCGCTGGCGTCCCCAGGTCCTCATCTACATGGGGCCCGCTCGCGGAGTCGAGACCGCCCGTCGCGACGCCAGATTCTTTCGCCTCTGCGGGATCTCCCGCCTCATCGGAGTTCCCCTCACCGAGGACATGCAGCACAACCGCTGGCAGGAAGCGGAGCAATCCCTCGAACCCGAGGGAGAGCGTCTCACCCGCAATCTCGCGGAATTAGGAAACGCCCATCTCGAAGCACCCGCAAGCTGGGATCTCCAACTCACCGAAGCAGAACACGCCCGGGCAAAAGAAGTCCTCTCTCCAACCATCGGCCATCCCATTCTCGCCGTAAGCGTAGGCACCAAAGTCCAATCCAAGGACTGGGGCCGCGACAACTGGCGCGCCCTCCTCGACCGCCTCGCCGCCCTCTATCCCAATTACGCCCTGGCCCTCTGCGGAGCCGCCGAAGAGAGCGAAGCCAGCGAGTTCGCCGCAGCGGGGTGGCGGCAAAACTCCCCCAGTCCCGTCGTCAATCTCTGCGGCCTGCTCACCCCTCGTGAGAGCGCCGCCGTCTTCGCCCACGCTCCGGTCTTCGTCGGTCACGACAGCGGCCCCATGCACCTTGCCGCAGCCGTACAAACCCCCTGCGTTGCCATCTTCGCCGCCCGCAACAAGCCCCGCGTCTGGTTCCCCTACGGCAAACAACACCGCGTCCTCTACCACCAGACCGACTGCTGGGGCTGCGGCCTCGAAACCTGCATCGTCGAACGCAAACGATGCCTCACCTCAATCACAGTCGAAGAGGTAGTCACCGAAGTCCGCGCGATCCTCGGCCAGGCTGTATCCACATAAACGTTGTGAAATAAAAACCCCGATATAAAGTTGTGAAATAAAAAGCTCGACATAAACGTTGTGAAATAAAAAGTCCGACCTAAAAAGAGGTGTCATCCTGAGCGTAGCCTCTCGCAGTTTTACCGTGAGAGGCGCAGTCGAAGGACCTGCGGTTTAATCGCAGCTGCAGCCCATTTGCGTTGCATCTCGCTTTTCTCGATTCAGTTCTTAGCCGATACACCCCGCTAGCTCACACAGCGAGCCGATGGAAGATGCGATGATGGATTCCAAGGAGACAGTCTCAAGCATGCTGCCGGAACTTCATTCAATCCTGAACCTGCTCGAAGGCGGCTTCAGCCAACTCAAGGTCCTCGTCATCGGCGACATCATGCTCGACCGCTACATCCACGGCGACGTCGAGCGCATCTCTCCCGAAGCCCCCGTCCCCGTCCTCCGCCACGCCCGCCGCTACGAGCGCGCCGGCGGCGCCGCCAATGTCGCCATGAATCTCGCCGGCCTCGGCTGCCAGACCTTTCTCGGCGGCTTCTGGGGCAGCGACTCCGAGCAAACCGAACTCGCAGCCATCCTCGAACGCGCCCGCATCGACACCGTAGGCGTAGTCTCCACCTCACTCCCCACCGTCTCCAAAACCCGCATCGTAGGCCGCACCCAGCAACTCCTCCGTCTCGATATCGAGAGCCGCGACGAACCCTCCGCCACCGACGCCCAGCGCCTGCAAGACCGCGCCACCGAACTCGTCGCGAAGGTCCACGCCGTCATCCTCTCCGACTACGCCAAAGGCGCCCTCTCGTCTGCTCTCTGTGAAGCCATCATCCGCGCCGCGCGCACAGCAGGTATTCCCGTACTCGCCGATCCCAAGACCCCCGACTTCAGCAAGTACACAGGCGCAACCACAATCTGCCCCAACCTCGGCGAACTCTCCGCCGCAACCGGAGTCCCCGTCCACCACACCGACGACCTGCTCGCCGCCGGCCAGGCATTAGTCACCGAACACGACCTGAAATTCCTCACCGTCACCATGAGCGAGAAGGGAATCAGCGTCCTCCGCCCCGCGTCCGCAGGCAGCACCGGCATCTACCACTCACCCGCCCGGGCACGCGAGGTCTTCGACGTCTCCGGAGCAGGAGACACAGTCATAGCCACCCTGGCCGCATCCCTCGCCGGAGGCCTGCAAGTCGAAACCGCCGTAGAACTCGCAAATCTCGCGGCAGGCATCGTCGTCAGCAAAGTCGGCACCGTCCCGATCGCCGCACACGAACTCGTCGCAGCCTTAACGCCAAGCTCCGGCCTGACCGCAGGCGAAAAAATCCTCGACCTCGAACGCCTCAAGCTCCGTGTAGCCGAGTGGCGCGTCTCAGGCGAGACCATCGTCTTCACCAACGGCTGCTTCGACCTCCTCCACGTAGGCCACATCACGCTCCTCGAAGACTGCCGCCGCTTCGGTTCAAAGCTCGTGCTCGGCCTCAACGCCGACGCCTCCGTCTGCCGCCTCAAAGGCCCCACCCGCCCCATCGTCTCCGAGCGCGAACGCGCCCGCGTCATGGCCGCCCTCGCCGCCGTCGACGCCGTCGTCCTCTTCGAAGAAGACACACCGCTCGAGCTCATCCGCGCCCTCAAGCCAAACGTCCTCGTCAAAGGCGGCGACTACACCATCGAAACCGTCATCGGCCACGAAGATGTCCTCGCTTCCGGCGGTCGAGTCGAAATCGTCCCCACCGTAGAAGGTTTTTCCACCACCAACATCGTAAAAAAACTCACCGCAAATTCCATGCAGAGCGAGGAGATCCAGAAGTGATCATCGTCACCGGCGGCGCTGGATTTATCGGCAGCAATCTCATCCACCAGCTCAACCGCGCAGGCGAGCGCGACATCCTGCTGGTGGACAACTTCGCTCCCGCCCCCAACCTCACCGGCCCAAAATTCCTGAACCTAGCTGGAGCCGAGTACGCCGACTACATGGACAAGCGCGAGTTCCGCGCCGCCCTCAAAGCCGGCTTCTTCGAGAACACAAAGATTCGCGCCATCCTCCATCAGGGCGCCTGTTCAAACACCCTAGAAGACGACGGCCGCTACATGATGGACAACAACTTCACCTACTCGAAGGAGCTGCTCCACTTCGCCCTCGACCGCAAGATCCCGCTCGTCTACGCCTCCACCGCCGCCATCTACGGAGCCAGCACCAACTTCACCGAATCTACCATCAACGAGCGACCCCTGAACGTCTACGGCTACTCCAAGCTCGTCTTCGACAACTACGTCCGTCGGCTCCTCCCCGAGATGAAAAGCACGGTAGTCGGCCTGCGCTACTTCAACGTGTACGGCCCGCGCGAACAGCACAAAGGCCGCATGGCCAGCGTCCTCCACCACTTCACCCGCCAGCTCAAGGACACCGGCACCATCCGCATGTTCGAAGGCTCAGGCGGCTACGCCAACGGCGAGCAGCGCCGTGACTTCGTCTTCGTCAAAGACCTCGCCCACATCAACATGTTCTTCGCCGGCCTCCTCCCCGAAAGCCCGAAGAAACCCACCCACGCCGTAGTCAACGCCGGCACCGGCGAAGCCCGCACCTTCAATGCAGTCGCCGCTGCCCTGATGCAAGTCCACGGCCCCGGCAAGATCGACTACATCCCCTTTCCCGGCGACCTGAAGAATCGGTACCAGCACTACACCCAGGCCGACACCGCCGGCCTCCGCGCCGCAGGCTACACGACACCCTTCACCCCCCTCGAAGACGGCGTCAAACAAACCTTTGCCGAAGAACCGGCCTCCTGATTTATTCTCGTTCCATACGGAACTACATTCATAACGGTTGAACCGAGGCCAGTCGTTCCTGCCAGCAAGAGGAGCCGAGCGTGACCGATCAAAAACAGGAGCCGACGATCCTCTGCATCAGCACCTACGAGAAGGGCCAACCCTTCATAGAGGAGGTCGCCCGCCTCGGCGTAAACGTCATTCTCCTTACCGTCGACAAGCTCGAGCACGCCAACTGGCCTCGTGAATCCATCTCCAAACTCGTCACCATGCCGGAGAACCTCACTCCCCAGCAGGTCCTGAACACCGTAAGCTACCTCGCCCGCGAAAACCGAATCGACCGCATCGTCCCCCTCGACGAGTTCGACCTCGAAGTAGCCGCGCTCCTGCGCGAACACATGCGTCTCCCCGGCATGGGCGAAACCCTCACCCGCCACTTCCGCGACAAGCTCGCCATGCGTGTCCGCGCCCGGCAGTGCGGCGTTCCCGTTCCGGAGTTCACCTCAGTCTTCAATTATCACGACATACGCAGCTTCCTGAGCCACGTCCCCGGCCCCTGGCTCCTGAAGCCGCGCACCAACGCCTCCGCCATCGGCATTCGCAAGATCGAAACCCCCGAAGCGCTCTGGCCAGTTCTCGACGAACTCGGCGACCTCCAGTCCCACTACCTCCTCGAGCGCTTCGTCCCCGGCGAAATCTTTCACGTAGAAGGCATCACCTCCGACAGAAAAATACTCTTCAGCTCCGCCTACAAATACGGCAAGCCGCCCATGCAAACCATGCATCAGGGAGGCGTCTTCAGCACCCACGCGCTCGACAGGGAATCAAGCGATGCCCTGGGCCTCACCGGCATCCACGCTCACGTCATCGAATCGCTGGGCCTCATCTCCGGCGTCACCCACACCGAGTTCATCAAGGCGCAATCCGACGGCAGCTTCTACTTCCTCGAGACCGCCGCCCGCGTCGGCGGCGCGCACATCGCCGAGGTCGTAGAATTCGCC
>DATMPD010000301.1:0-4943 GCA_035567955.1 Edaphobacter sp. | reverse complement strand
CAGGATCAGCAAGGCCACGGCACCTGGACCGCCTCTCTCGCCGCCGCCGCCATCGGCCCCGGCACCGGACAGGTCATCGGCGTAGCCCCAGCCGCGACCATCCTCAACATCAAAGTTCTTCAGCGCATGCCCGCCGCCATCTCCGGCACCAGCACTCTCGCGCAGCAGTGCACATCCGGCGAAGCCAGCGGCCTCCTTAGCTGGGTCATGCAAGGCATCGAAGACGCCATCACCAACCGCGCCGACGTTATCAGCCTCTCCATCGGCGCCACCGCCGACCTGACCACCGGAGACGGCGCCGGCCTCAAAGCCGCCTTCGACCGCATCACCTACGCCGCCACCCAGGCCAACATCGTCCTCGTCGCCTCAGCCGGAAACGACGGCCTCGACCTCTCCAACCCGCGTTATGTCGAACTCCCCGCCCAATCCCGCGGCGTTGTCGCCGTGGTCGCCTCCACGAACCCAGCCTGCGCCCAGAACACCACCCCCGGCTCCGCCTGCACCCCCGGCCCTGTCACCCTCGCCTACTACAGCAACTACGGCGCCCCCCTCAACGCCCTCGCCGCACCCGGCGGCAGCTATCCCGCCGGAGACGACCTCGGCATCAGCGGCTGGGTCCGCGGAGCCTGCAGCACCGGCAAACCCAACACGTCAGACGGCCTCCCCGCCGACTCCGCCCACAGCTTCGGCTGCTTCAACCTCGGCCACACCGCCTACGTTCAAGCCATGGGAACCAGCGCCTCCGCCCCCCTGGCCGCCGGTGTCGCCGCCCTGCTCCGCGCCGCCCACCCCGACTGGACCGCCACCGCGATCGTCACAGCCATGCGCAACTCGGCCATTTCCACCCCTAGCTTGCCCATCCCCCAAATCAACGCCGCAGCAACCCTAACCAACATTCCCTGAGTACGTTACCAGAATTTCCTAGACCGAAACTTCAAATTACCACCAACACGCCCACCCGGGACGGGCACTCTATACCCTAAACCCTAAGCCCTGCTTCTCACCCTTTCATCCGTTCTTTCACACTGTGCGCAAGCTTCTCGATCTCGTCCGCCTTCTTGATCACATCCACTGACAAAGTATCCTTAGTTGACTTGTCGACCTGCGCCTTCAAATCGGTAGCAAGCACCAGCAACTTTTCCGTGTCCGCCACCAACCGCTTCTGCCGGTCGTTATTGCGCAGCTTCTCCTGCTGATCTGCCCGGTGCGGATCCATCGGATCCGGTTCAGCGGGATTACCGTTCCGTCCCGGCGAAGGAAATCCCGGCACCTGCTGCTGCCGCCCTCCCTGCGGCGTCGTCTGCGTCGGGAACATCTGTCCCCCGCTCACTCTCACCGAGCACGCCGTCGTTAACACCACTCCGATCATCGCCACTCGAAGTATCCTCATATCGTCCCCTCGTCGCCGCTCACCGGCGACTCTAGTATCTCGCTTCATAACGTGAATTGCATCTCACAAACAGCTGACGCATTCTGTTTTACAGCATCCCGAAAGCGAGACGTCGTAATCATGCACCTTCTGGCCATGGCCCTGCAAGATCAACCGATCAGCGCCGTCAAGAGCATCGAGCGTAACTGGCAAAACGACTTCATCTCCATTATTCAGAACAAGCTCCCTAAATTCGTCGTCGTTCTCGTCATCGTCTTCATACTCCACCGTCTGGTACTGTTCTTTGTTAAACGCCTGCGCCGGCGCGCCGACCATCAGGTAGCCAACTTCCATAGGGCCGCCCAGATCCGCACCATGGCCGCGATCATTCGAGCCACCTCTTACGCCATCTTCGGCTTCATCGTCTTCCTCCAGATCCTTAATCTCATCGGCATCCCTTACCAGCCCATCCTCGCCTCCGCCGGCATCCTCGGCGTCGCCATCGGCCTCGGTGCCCAGAGCATCTTCAAGGACATGATCAACGGCGTCCTGATCCTCGTCGAAGACCAGTACAACGTCGGCGAGGTCGTCAACATCGCCGGCCTCAAAGGCACCGTCGAAGACCTCTCCCTCCGCCGCACCAGCATCCGCGACCCAGACGGCACCCTCTACATCATCCCCAACAGCCAGATCGCCACCGTCTCCAACCTCTCCCGCGACTTCTCCGTCGCCACCCTCAATGTCTCGGTCGACGCCAGCGCCAATCCCGACAAAGTCATCTCCCTGCTCACAAAACTCGCCCGCGATGTCCGCAACGACCCCGCCTTCAAAGATATCGCTGTCGCCGACCCAATCGTCCCAGGCGTCGACAAGATCGACGGTCGCGCCGTCACCTATCCCATCCAGATCCGGGTCCGCGCCAACCAGCGCGACGGCGTCCTCCGCGAACTCCGCCGCCGCATCATCCTTGCCTTCGAAAAAGAAGGCATCCCACTCGGCAATGACCCCGCCAACATGCTCCTCCTCCGCGCGCCCAACCCGACTGCCCCACCAGCCCAGCAACCCCTCATCGGCCAGTAATCATGCTGGACGAGTAACGCGCTTCCTTAGAAGGAAGCTCGCACCAAGCAGGACTGCAACGCCCAGGCCCACCAGCGTCGCGGATTCGGGTTCCGGCACAGGATCATTTACCTGAACTTCAAATGTTAGCGTCGTCACGGGGCCACTATCGAAGATCGCTGATAATCCGAGCTGACTCACGCCGAAGTCACTCGGCTCACCTTGATCAGGGGGAGGCGTAGAGACAGTAAGATTGACCGTGCACGAAGCGCCTGGCACCAATACCTTCCCTACAGGAATGCACGTTCCTCCGGCAAGAACAACAGAGGTCACATAGTCACTGGGGAAGGGGTCGGGTCCGCCAAAGCCGGCATTGAGGACGGAAGCCGACAGTCCAGTCAGCGTTACCGGAAATGTGTTGTTATTCGTTACAGTGAACCCATTCAGGCCAGCTTGCTCTCCTTCCCCAATGAAGGCGACGGTATCGCCAAGCGCACTGAAGGGCACGACTACGGTGGCGAGTCCGACCATAAGACTCAGTAAGGCGACTACTTTCCTAGAAATCCGCATAATCTGCTCCTTTCGCCGGGTCTTTAATTTCAGACCCCGAGTGGCCGGAAGTATACGCCAAATGATCGTGCCCAATCTTTCCCTGTAACCCACTCAAAAACTCGCACCAACTCCTCCCCTTCGCGCACCGGAGATTGATAAGCTTAACCCTCACATCTGAAGTTAAAGATCAAAGCAACTTCATCCTTCTACACCATAGAAAGCGGCTGCGTGCCTACCCGCATCATCAACACAAAATCCGCCGAACACTACAAGTGGGGAGGCCCACAAGGAACCGACTGCGATGGCTGGCACCTCGTCAAAACCCCCGAACTCAGCATCATCGAAGAGCTAATGCCTTCCGGCGCCAGCGAAGCCCGTCACTCCCACGTCCACGCGCGCCAGTTCTTCTACGTCCTCGAAGGAGAACTCACTCTCGAAGTCGACCAACACAACTTCGTCCTCCACCCTGGCGAAGGCCTCGAGATCTCCCCCGGCCAAAACCATCAAGCCATCAACCGAAGCGCCAAGCCCGTGCGTATCCTCGTCACAAGTCGGCCCCCAAGCCACGGCGACCGCGTTCCGGCGTAAGGCCCGACGGGTCGTCGTACACAAAGCTCAATGAGGCTCCAACTTTTCAAGGCAAAATCCGAACAGGCCCAGGCTCTCGTCGTCAGGCTCGACGCCTGCAATCAAACATCACCATCGGGCAGGCGGCAACTACGCTTTCTTAACCGGAGGCGGATCCCACTTGCCAGTCAGCGCGTCGGGCTCCGGCGAATAGAGCCGCATCGTCAAATTGAACGGTCCCTTCGGCGCGGGAAGCCAGTTCGCTTCCTTGTCCTTGCCCGGATTGTCGTTCTGAAAATAGAGATCGAGCGACCCGTCAGCGTTGTACAGAAAGGGCATCCAACTACTCACCGCAAAGCGATTCAGCGCGTTCGCAACCTGGAAGCCCTCCGGGTCGTAAAGCGTGAGGGACCAGAACGCCCGAACTGGTGGAGTAGCGCCTTCCTCGAAGTGAATCGTGTACCGGTTCGCCCCGTCCAGCGGCTTGCCGGATTCGTCCCCGAGATTCAGGGGATAAATGGCATCCTCCGGCAGGTTCGCCCCCAGGCCCATCTGCGCCACGATCGCCCGTTTCAGATAGTAGTTACCGTATATGCCCATCGTGTCGGTGTTCATGGACCAGTAATTCGCAAGCCTGGCAACAGTCGGTATTTTCCACCTCATAAGCCGCTGGGCTTCCGCCGGCGCTGCCTCCACACCCTTCCGCACCTCCGGGTCGAGCTTGGAGATGTCGAAACTCTTGCCGGGCTCGATGCCGATCTGTTTCATCTCCGCGATGATGGGTTCGTCGGTCAGGTGAGGAGGATGGACCTTCAGCAACTCGGCCGCGTACGCAAAGTAAGCGCCAGCAGGCATGGTATCCACCTGCGTCTTCGGCGGCGTCTTCATGTCCACGCTCAGATCGATCTTGGCCGCCACGGGCTTCGGCGGTTTGCCCCATCCCGACAACGGAACAATCTGCAGGCCCGCCTGGATCTTGTTGACTGCCGGATAGTCCTGCGGGCCGTCCGTCTTCGTGCGCCCGATGATCCACACATAAGGAGTCGGCGCGGAGATGCGCGTGCACCCTTCGGGGACCTTTCCACCCCAGCCTGGCGGCGTGACCAGGTAGTTGGCCGCCTTGGTACCGGTTGTCCGCCAGCCGGGCGACGCAAAAACGTCCGTCCACATATCCAGCATCGGCAGCAGGTAGTAGCGCCCATTCGTGTCCGGCACGCTGACGATCATCGGCTCTTCGGTCAAGTCCAGCCACGCATCGGCGCCGAGCGCGTCGTGTGTGGCCCTTGGCTGGCAATCCTCACCCTGAGAACTGCAATGCGCACACCTGCTTGTGCTCCGAAGATTACCTCGACTTCGAGAAGCAGGAAACTCCCAGAAGTACTAGACCACTGTGGAA
>DATMPD010000300.1:0-3558 GCA_035567955.1 Edaphobacter sp. | reverse complement strand
AAGCCGCCGCCGCCGAGATTTCCAGCTTGAGGATGGACGACGGCGAGCGCGAAGCCGGTGGCGACGGCGGCATCAACGGCGTTGCCACCGGAGTGGAGCATCTCAACGCCGGCGCGTGAGGCGAGTTCGTGGACGCTCGCGACCATAGCGTGCGGGGCGTGCGTTGGGCGCAAAGGTGCGGCCGCGAGGGTAACGGCGCTTGAAGCGCAGAGGATCAGAAAACGGATCAGAGAACATATTCGATAACTTTGGTGAATGCTCATGGATCGGCGAAGTACGAGGCTAGCTTAGCGAGTTGCAGGGAGTCAAACGGCTTGGCGCCGAGACGCACAGAAATCAAAGGCTTAACCACAGGGGCACAGGGAGTCACAGGGGAAGGCCGCTTCATCTTTTTTTGGTGCCTGTTCGGCGTTTCTTAGCTCGGGCTCTTTTCTTGGGCGCTTTGGCTGCGACCAGCTCGTAGGACTGTCGAATGAGGGTTTCGAGTTCATTTGCGGGCAGCACGTTGGAGTTGGCGAGACCCACCCATTTGTAGCGTCCGACGTAAGGCGCGGGCGAGATGCCTTCGATCTCCAGCAGTTCGTGGAATGCTTCCGGGGCGCATTTGAGAGTGATGCGTGGGAACCGGCCGTCTGAGAGGACGATACCGGTGAAGATTTTGCCACGGACTTTGAAGCAGAGGTTGTCGTCCCACGGCATGTCCTCGGTTACGTCGGCGAAGGAGAGGCAGAGTTTGCGGATCCATTCGACGTCGGGCATGTTGCGATCTTTATTATTTAGTTAGTTGGACACAGGGAATGAAGTCCTCAGCTCACGAAGCCGTGCTTGTCCGAGCGCGAACATACAAGCCTCGTAAGCTGTACAGGCTCCCGATCCTGTAGTCCAACTGTACTCCACAGCGCTGCAGTGCTGATCCCGATAGGTCTTCCATGTTTTCTGTGACTGCGTCACGGCAGCAGCAGCCTTCCTCAAACGGCAGCAGCCTTCCTCAATAGGTCCGCAACCACCGAGTCGTGACTGGACTCATACTCTTTAACGTCCTTCCGGAGTTCAGTCGTAATGTCACCTGCTAGCGAATCGGCTTCAGCGTTCACGCGCGTCTGTTCTTTTGCATAGCACTCCCGCATGTCTCTATTTGAGTCTTTGCTGCCGCATGGGTCGTCGGACGGCGAAGTCGCTGCTGCTGGGTTAACGAAGAATGATGCCAAAGTCGCCAAATGCCATAATCGCGGCGGCTTTCATCAGACCTGCTCGGTAATGCGGCACTTAAGCCCCAATAATCTCTTTACACTTGGTCTCTAGCCTCCCCCAGCACCACCGGCACGTCCACCTGCTTCTTCCCCCTGAAGATCGTCACCTTCACCGCATCTCCCGCGCGATGCCGGTTCATCAGCTGGGCGAGGTTCTGCTGGCTTTCGACTTTTTCTCCGTCGATGGCGACGATTAGGTCTCCGCCAACCATGATGATCATATTTCCAAGCTGGGCGCGTTCGTTACCGCCACGCAATCCGGCACGGTCGGCGGCGCCTCCAGGGACGGCTTGCACGATGAGGAGGCCGTAATCGACGGCGAGACCGAGCGCGTCGGCGGTTTCGGGATCGATGGGGATAGTACGCACTCCGAGCGCGGGACGACGCACGCGTCCGAGCGTGACCAAGTCGTTAACCACAGCTTTGGCGGTGTTGATGGGAATGGCAAAGCCGATGCCGGAGCTTTGGCCGACGCTCGACGCGATGATGGTGTTGATGCCGATGACTTCGCCATGCGAGTTGAGCAGCGGACCTCCGGAGTTGCCGGGGTTGATGGCGGCGTCGGTCTGGATGGCTTCTTCGATGACGGGGCCGTTCGGCTCCTGTACCTGACGGATCGAACTGACAATGCCCTGCGTAAGTGTCCCCGCGAGCCCGAAGGGATTGCCGATGGCATAGACTCTTTGGCCGACTTGCAGATTGGCCGAGTCGCCGAGAATCATGGGCTGCAATTCCGACCCTTTGATCTGCAATACAGCTAAGTCGTGGGCCCGGTCGCTCCCGACGATGGTGGCTGGATACTTCTTGCGGTTGTGGAGGGTGACTTCGATTTTTTGCGCGTCGGCGATGACGTGATAGTTGGTAAGAATATGTCCAGCCTTATCGATGACGAAGCCGGAGCCCTGGCCTTCCTGCGAATAGACGCCATAGAAAAAGTCGAAGGCCTGCACCCGCGACGTGATGTTGACAACGGCGCCGATGTTCTTGCGGTAGACACTGATATTGTTCTGTTCCTCGGCGTCGAACGGTTCGCCCCCGGCAGCCTCGGTGATTTCAACCTGCTGCGGGCCGCTGATCCCATTGGCGGGGTGAAGACGTCCATTGCGGTAGGTGGTGAAGTAGAAAAAGGTTGACGCCAAAACAACCGCGAAAATAAGAGGGCGCAGGAATCTCATCATGATTACTCCCTGAAACTCTACAGCTTGAATTCTAGCGAAAAGTGGGAGTTGCCGCAGATTGAGTGATAAGCCAAGGCGATGGAGCGACGGGCGTCGCGCCCGTCCAGCACCTCGGCGGCCGAGCGGGGACACCCGGCTCTCCACCAACAAGAACTCGACGTTCCCTGCGAGTCAGCGGTTTGCCCTGCCCCAGCCACCACCGCCCGGGGATTCTATGCGGACTCTTTCTCCGGAACGCAGGCGAACGCTGATCTTGCCCGGGAGTTCCTTCACAGAACCGTCACGCCGGATGATCAGGGTGCGGCCGGGAGCGCCGTCCGTACCGCCGGCCAAGCCGTAGGGTCCGCGGGAGCGACGGTCGGCGAGCAGAGTAACCTGGGCATCGCTTAAGACTTCGATTTCACGGACGATTCCGTCGCCACCGGTGTGGAGGCCTGCGCCTCCACTTTTGGAGCGTAGAGAATACTGGCGGAGGCGAAACGGGTAGGCGTATTCGAGGGCCTCGGCGGGCGTATTCAGGGAGTTGGTCATGTGAGTGTGGACGCCGGAGACCCCGTCTTTGGTAGAGCGCGCGCCCATGCCACCGGCGATAGTTTCGTAGTAGGCGAAGGGCTCGCCCGAGCGGGGATCGATTCCGCCGATGGTGAGGTTGTTCATGGTGCCAGCGGCGGCGGCCGGGATGCGGTCGGGAATCGCCTGCGCCAGCGCTCTCAGAAGGACGTCGACAATTCGCTGTGAAGTTTCGACGTTGCCGCCAGCAACAGCCGCGGGCGGTTCCGCATTGACCACGGTTCCCGACGGAGCGATGACACGGATGGGACGCATCAGGCCGGAGGTGGCGGGCACGTCTTCGCGAAGCAGGCACCGGAAGACGTAGAAGCAGGCGGAGTACGTGATCGCCTCGACCGCGTTGATCGCACCCTGGACTTGTGGGTCGCTGCCGGTGAAGTCGATGGTGACCGTGGCCGGCTGCTTCTTCCTTCTTGACGCGGGCGGAGACGCGGCAAGCCGCGTCTCTACGGGGGATTTTTTTGTGGACGCCGCCACGACTTGGATGGTCACGGCGATGCGCACGGGTTTGTCTTCGACACCATCGTCGTCCAGAAAATCCTCGGCCTGGTAGCGGCCCG
>DATMPD010000299.1:0-10342 GCA_035567955.1 Edaphobacter sp. | reverse complement strand
TTATGGAATAGTCGTTCACACCCGCCAGTGACGCATTGGGTGTATCGGTGAAGGTTGCGGTTGCGGTGATGCCATCGGCGAAGGCATGGGAACTCAATCCCATCCCTACACTAAAGGCCAGTACAGCAAGTTTGCTCAGCGTATTTAATCGCATGTACTTTAATTCCTCCATACGAGAAGCCTAACCCTCGCACAGGGGCAACTTGAGGCCCGCGACAATGCAATGACAATCTTTTAGCAAGGCCTCAACATTTCTAACAAGGCCTCAACATTTCGCCTCTATCAGCGGAAAGCAGGCGAACTCTTTCAGGTCGCCAACGCCGAGAAGTCAGTGTGACGTCTGAGTTCATATGTCGAAGGTCCCGGAAAGGTATTCAAAATGGCCCACAACCTAAGGCTGCGGAGAGTGGGTCACGATTACCGAGTTGCCAGGCTGGCTTTGCGGGCTGGTTCGAACTCGTCGTTGGGTTTCCAGTTGATGGTGGTGGGGGCGATGAGGGCTTGCCAGCCGAGGTCCATGCCGAAGCGGTCTAGTTTGGCGTTGCCGGCGAAGTCCCATTCGGGGTGGTAGTTGTCGCTGAAGTTGTGATAGTCGTGGGCGGTGAAGTCTTCGTGCTGCTTTTTGCCCCAGGCTGCGTCGTGGCCTTCGTAGAGGTTGCCGGTCTCGATGGAGAAGGCGGGGATGCCTACGCGCGAGAGCGAGAAGTGGTCGGAGCGGTAGTAGCTGCCGCCCGAGGGTTTGGGGTCGGGGACGATGGCGAGGTTGAAGCGTTTTGCTGTGGCTTCGACGGTGGGGAAGAATGTCGTTCGCTGGGCTCCGTTGACGTTGACCTCAAGGGGGACGCCGATGGGGAGGATCATGTCGTAATTGATGTCGAGGGCGATCTGGCCGGCGGGGATGGGTGGATGCTGGCCTAGGTATTCGCTGCCTAGGAGTCCCTGTTCCTCGGCAGTGACGGCGGCAAAGATGACGGAGTGGGGGACCCTGATACCGAGTTGCTGCGAAAACTGAGACCAGACCCTGGCCATCTCGAGAAGCATGCCGCAGCCGGTGGCATTGTCGGCTGCGCCGTTGTAGATGTTGTCACCGGCCATGCCGGGCACGAAGCCGAGATGGTCAAAGTGGGCAGTATACATAACTGCCTGGTCGGGGAGATGTGGCCCGGCGCCACCATGTACTTGAAGCCTCGGAAGTACCCCGGGCAGGATGCCGACTACGTTGGGGGACTGGAAGGGGCGGACGACGCTTTCGACGTGGGCGTGGAGGCGGACGGGGAGTTCGACGGCTTTGAAGCCGCGTTTGCCGGCGGCTTCGATCTCGGTGTCGGCGTCGAGGTTGGAGGATTTGAAGATTTGTTTGGCTACGTCGAGCTGGATCCAGCTGGCGGCTTCGAGTTGCGGGTCTTTGTTGTCGCGGAGGTAGGTTTTTTCGCTGGTGTTGGAGTTTTTGACGACGTCCCAGCCGTAGCTGGCGAGGTCGGTGCGGTGGATGATGAGTGCGCCGACGGCTCCCATGCGGGCGGCTTGTTCGAACTTGTAGGTCCAGCGGCCGTAGTAGGTGAGGGCGTCGCCGCCGAAGAATGCCGGGTCTTTTGATGGCGGGTCGCCTACGATGCAGAGGATGACTTTGCCTTTGACGTCGATGTTGGCGTAGTCGTTCCAGTTGAACTCGGGCGCGGTGATGCCGTAGCCGACGAAGACGATGGGGGCGTCGATGTCGACGGTGGGGGTGAGGGTGCGGTTGGAGACGGTGTAGTCGTCGCCGTACTTGAGGTCGATGGAGTAGAGATCGATGGAGGGGCCTTCGGGCTTTTTGGGAACGAGCGACATGGTGGTTTTGGATGGGATGGCGTTCATGCCGACCATGTTGATCTGCTGGAGGTAGGTGCCGTTGTCGCCGCCGGGTTTGAGGCCGTAGAGGGCGAACTGGGTGGCGATGTACTGGGCGGCTATCTCGCTGCCGCGGAGACCGGGGCCGCGGCCTTCGAGGAGATCGTCGGCGAGGAACTTGACGTGGGCGCGGATCTTTTCGGGGTCGATGGAGGCTTCGGCGGCTTTGACTGCGGGCGGGATGGTCTGGGCGTTAGTTTGGGCCTGCACGCAGATCGAAAGAGAAAGCAGGGATGAGGCGAGCGCGACGCCGTGGCGAGAGCGAGTCTGGATGCGGGGCAAGTTCGTACTCCTGAGCTATGTTTCGTGAGTCCAGTCTAACTGGAGGCGATGCCAGGCTGGTATGGGTCGCGCCTTTGTCGCTCTTGTCAGTGGATGTTGCAGGCATTCTCGCAGCTGATCCTTAGTTGACGTCGAGCTTATTTTTGGTGAATCTTCGTGGGCGAATTTTTGTTTGATCCAGCTAGCCCCTCAACTGACCCAGTACCGCCGATAGGTCTTCTTGGCCGCGGGCGTATCTTGTTAGAGAGAAGTAAGTTTGATTGATGCAGATGATGGGCTGTTGCCGCTTGCGATGGAGTGACTTTTGTTATGTTTATCCGCATGGGGATAAAGCGCCTTTGCGCGGCGGCGGTTTTGTTGCTCACGGTTTTTCAGATTGGCGCACAGGACAAGGTGCTGGCTCCCACGCCGCCGATGGGATGGAATAGCTGGGACTCGTATGGGCTGACGGTGAACGAGGCGCAGTTTCGCGCGAATATGGTGGTGATGGCGGCGCAACTGAAGGAGTTCGGCTGGCAGTACGTGGTGGTGGATGAGGGATGGTATCTGGAGAACCCGGAGAATGCATCGATTCCGGAGGCGCTTCGGTACACGATTAATTTTCAGGGGCAGTATGAGCCCGCTCCGAACCGGTTTCCGACCTCTGAGTTTGGCGGTGGGTTCAAACCGCTGAGCGATGCGGTGCATAAGAATGGATTGAAGTTCGGGATCCATATTATTCGCGGGATTCCGAAGAAGACGGTGCTGGCGAATACGCGGATTGGGGCGACGCATGTTCGTGCGAGTTTCGCGGCTGATACGAAGGATGTGTGTCCTTGGAATCCGGATAACTTTGGCGTGAAGGCGAATGCGGCGGGGCAGGCGTGGTATGACGCGCTGATGAAACAGTATGCGTTGTGGGGGGTGGACTACATCAAGGTGGATTGCATTGCTTCACATCCGTATAGGGGTGCGGAGATAGCGATGATCCATAAAGCGATTGGAAAGTCGGGGCGGGCGATGGTGTTGAGCCTGTCGCCGGGGCCGACGGCGCTCGAAAATGCGGTGGAGGTGGGGAAGAATGCGCAGTTGTGGCGGATCTCGGATGATGTGTGGGACTACTGGGAGAAGCCGGAGGGGAAGAGCTTTCCGCAGAGTGTGAAGGGGCAGTTCCCGGTGATTGCGAGTTGGGCGAAGTATGCGCACGCGGGGAACTGGCCGGATGCGGATATGTTGCCGATCGGGATGCTTGTGCCTGCGCCGGGAGAGGGGAGGCCAAGGGCATCACGGCTGACGGAGGAGGAGCAGAGGACGATGATTACACTTTGGGCTATGGCGCGGTCACCGCTGTTTATCGGAGGAAATTTGACGCAGATGGACGATACGATGAAGTCGTTGCTGACGAATCCGGGGGTGATCGAGGTGGACCAGCATTCGACGGCGGGACATCTGCTGGGGCAGGACGGGGATGTGGTGGCTTGGGGGGCGGTGTCGAAGGATCGGGATAAGAATTATCTGGCGCTGTTTAATCTTGGCGATACGGCGGTGCGGGTGGAGAAGACGTTTGCGGAGTGTGGGTTCACGGATCGGGCAGAGTATAAGGTGCGGGATTTGTGGATGCGGAAGGAACTGGGGGCTTTGAATGCGGTGTCGGTGGAGTTGCCGCCGCACGGGGCAGTGCTTCTGTCTTTGCATCAGTAGGTGTGGGGTTTTGCGGTTGTGGTTGCTTCGGGCGTGGCTTTGCCTTAGTATCGCCCTGAGTGGATTCTTTCAAGGACAAGGCGAAGGTGGATCTGAATCGTGCGGGGCTGGATGGTTCGCGCGGAGCTGAGGCGGAGCGGTTGGTTTCGGCGGGCCGGGTGGACGATGACGCGGCGTTTGAGTTGAAGCTGCGGCCGACTCGGCTGGCGGAGTTTATCGGACAGACGAAGGCGAAGGAGCAGCTGGCGATTGCGCTGGAGGCGGCGAAGTCGCGGGGGGAGGCGTTGGACCATGTGCTGCTGTTCGGGCCGCCGGGGCTGGGGAAGACTACGCTGGCGACGATTATTGCGAATGAGTTGGAGGTGGGGTATCAGCAGACGAGTGGGCCGGCGCTGCAGATTCAGGGGGATTTGACGGCGATTCTGACGAATCTGCGGGAGAAGCAGGTTTTATTTCTGGATGAGATTCATCGGCTGCAGCCGGTGCTGGAAGAGAAGCTGTATACGGCGCTCGAGGACTATAAGCTCGACATCATCATCGGGCAGGGGCCGGCGGCGCGTACGCATGTGATGGAGATTCGGCCGTTTACGTTTGTGGCGGCTACGACGCGGCCGGGGATGTTGTCGTCGCCGCTGCGGAGCCGGTTTGGGATTTTGTTGCGGCTGGAGTTTTATAACGATGATGAGCTGCGGTTTGTGGTGGAGCGGTCGGCGGAGGTGATTGGGGTGCCGATCGATCGCGATGGGGCGGCGGAGATTGCGATGCGGTCGCGGGGGACTCCGCGGATTGCGAATCGCCTGTTGCGGCGGGTGCGGGACTATGCGCAGGTGCGGGCGCAGGGGGTGATTGATCGGGCTACGGCGCAGGCGGCGCTGGAGATGCTGGAGGTGGATGCGCATGGGTTTGATGAGTTGGACCGGCGGCTGCTGCGGACGATTATTGAGAAGTACGATGGGGGGCCGGTGGGGTTGAATACGCTGGCGGCGGCGCTGGCGGAGGAGCAGGATGCGCTGGAGGAGGTGTATGAGCCGTTTCTGATTCAGATTGGGTTTCTGGACCGGACGCCGCGGGGGCGGGTGGCTACTCGACTGGCTTATGAGCATCTGGGGATCGAGATGCCGCGGAAGCTAAGTTTGTTTTAGACAAACTACCTCCTTCAGTCGTTTGCTGGGCGCTTCGACAGTTAGACAATTTCTCTTGCGCTTCTGCTATCGTTGAGGCGCTCCCGAGCTGGGCTCCGCGGTGGTTCTGATCAGCACTGACCTGAGGAGAACTCCCTAATGAAATCGATACTCGTGGGATTCATAACTACCGCAACGCTCTTCGGCCCTGTGTCTATCGTTGCGCAGGAGACCCAACATCATGCGCATTGGGCATACGACGGCAAGGATGGCCCCGAGAAGTGGGCAACGCTTGATCCTGCTTATTCCGAGTGCAAGGTGGGCCACCATCAGTCACCGATCGACATCCGTCACGCGCAAAAGGCCGACCTGCCACCGATTCAATTTGATTACGCTCCTTCGCTGCTCACTATCGTCGATAACGGTCACACCGTGATGGTGAACTATGAGCCTGGGAGCTTTATAACCGTTGGCGATCATCGCTACCAGCTCACGCAGTTCCATTTTCACCATCCGAGCGAGGAGCATATCAACGGGAAGGTTTTCGACATGGAGGTCCATCTGGTTCACGAGGATGCGAGCGGAAATACGGCAGTGGTAGCTGTTCTGATGAAGGCAGGAAAGGTAAACCCAGCGCTCGAGGCCATGTGGGATCATCTGCCAAAGGAGAAGGATAAGGTGGCCACAATCGAGGGTGTGTTGATTAACGCGGCTGATCTCCTGCCAGTCAATCGTGGCTACTATACGTATCTGGGGTCGCTGACGACGCCTCCCTGCACGGAACCCGTCACCTGGTTCGTCCTGAAGACGCCTGAGGAGATTTCAAGCGGAGAAGTTGAGGTGTTCGCGAGGCTGTACCCACACGATACGCGGCCTACGCAAAAGCTCGAGGGCCGCGCCATTCGCGAATCGAAGTAATTTGGCGGGTAGCCGATCGCAGATCGAGAGAGACTGTAGCACAACAACGGAATTTCGACAGATTTTTCTGGCGTAGTGAAAGGGCGTTTTTGCAGGGAGTCTTGCGATTTTGGGGGTGCAGAACGCGGTGAAATGCGTGGTAAATCGTGGTGGATTTGTGGTGAAAGTGTGGCTGGAAACACCGTCTAATTCGGTTGCGAAAAACATGCCAACTTTTTGAAATATTTCTGTGGATTCTTTTGCAGGGTCCAGGGCGAAGCCCGCGCCTGCGTTTTTGGAGATGCGGAAACGTTTTCGCAAAGGGTTGACAACGCTCTTCAGGAGTGCCTAGTATTTCCCCGCTCGATGGTTTGAAGGTATGTTGTCTGACCAATTTCGACGTCCGACAGGCGGGTGAATCTCGTGTTCGGACAGAAGTTGGCCGGAGTCCTCTGGGTTTGCCGGAAGCGCTCGAGCTAAATACATCGGCAGCTTCGAGGACAGGACTTAGTCGCACCCTTAGGAGGCTTTGATGAAGTCCGCGAAGGTGTTTTTGCTGTCGGCAGCCGTTTTCTTCGGGTTGAGTTTTACGTCGGCCCTGGGTCAAGGATTTGGAACGATTGTTGGTACGGTGAGCGATTCGTCGGGAGGGGTGATCGCGGGAGCGAAGGTGACGGTGACCGAGGAGGGCACGCAGGTATCCCGTGCGGTTGCGGCTAACGAGCAGGGATATTTTGTTGTCCCGGCGCTGCACCCGTCCACCTATAGCGTCTCCGCGACTGCGCCTGGGTTCGCTGTCTTCTCGCAGAAGAACGTCACGCTGCTGGCGGATCAGAGCCTTACTCTGGACGTCCACATGTCGATTGGTCAGGCCACGCAGACGATTACAGTGGACACCAATGTAGTACAGGTTGACACCTCGACTTCCACACTGGCGCAGGTTGTGGAAGAGAAGCGCATCGTCGATCTTCCTCTGAACGGGCGCAACGCCGTTTCGCTTGCTCTGCTTGTTCCCGGTACAGTCCAGGCCCCTGCGAACAATGCGGATCAGGGCCAATACAAGACGATCCCGGTTGCCATTACGGTCTCGGCCAACGGTTCGCGCGCCAACCAGACCGGCTTCAACCTGGACGGTTCTTCGAACAACGATATCTACACCAACGTGAACCAGCCGTTTCCATTTCCCGATGCGCTGCAGGAGTTCAGCGTGCAGACAAGCAACTACTCGGCGCGCTATGGGGGCAACTCGGGGGCGGTGGTCAATGCCATCTCGAAGTCCGGTACCAACGCGATTCATGGCGATCTGTTTGAGTTCAACCGCAATGCAGTTTTCAATGCGCGGAATCACTTCGCGACGGTCCGGGATCAGCTGAAGCGCAACCAGTTTGGCGGTGTGATCGGCGCGCCTATCTACCGGGACCACACGTTCGGCTTCTTCGGCTACCAGCAGACGGAGATTCGGAATGTTCAAAATGGGCTGAATGCTTTGGTTCCTACAACGGCGGAGCTTAATGGCGACTTTTCGGCTATCCCGACGCAGCTCTTCAATCCTGTGACCAAGGCTCCGTATGCGGGCAATCAGATTCCGAAGAGCACCTTCGATCCGGCTGCGGTGCTCTTTGCTACGAAGTATCTTCCGACCCCGACGACTGCAAATGGTCAGGTGGCGTATGGTCTTCCGCTTTCGCAGTCGTTCAAGGAGTACATCGCTCGCGGCGACCAGGTGATCGGCTCGAATGACCGCCTCTTCGCTCGCTACTATCTCGACAAGTACAACAACAATCCGTTTCTGACGCCGAGCAACTATCTCACCACGGTCAGCGCCGCGCAGATCTACTCGCACAATGCGATTGTGGGCGAGACGCATATCTTCAGTCCGACCCTGCTGAATGACTTTCGGTTCTCTTTCTCGCGGGTCACGACCAACTCCGGTCCGCCTCCGGGCTCGATCAGTGCTGCGGACCTGGGGATTCCTGTCTATCAACCTCCGCAGTTTGCCAAAGCGCTGGATGGGATGAACGTCTCGGGTTACTTCAATATCAGCTCGTTCCCGCCGTCGATCATGAACCGGACCGCTTACACGCTCTCCGACGACATCAGTTGGACCCATGGCCGTCATACCTTCGCCTTCGGAGGCTCGGTGGCGCGGGCTCAAGTTCTGCTGCGTGACGCGTACCTCTACGGCGGTGTGTTTTCTTTTACGGCGGACAACAGCGGCAACGCGCTTTCCAGCTTCCTGCTCGGCAGCATGCGCACGTTCCAGCAGGGCGCGGGCGAGTTCAAGGACAACCGCGACTACTACTACAACGCTTATGCGCAGGACGACTTCCACGTCTCGCGCAGGCTTACGCTGAACCTTGGCATACGGTATGAGCCATTCATACCGTGGTATGAGGTCAATGGGCGGGTGGAGCAGTTCCGGGCTGCAAACTACACGGCGGGCATCAGGTCTACGCAGTTCCCGAATGCTCCGGCGGGCCTTCTGTTCCCTGGAGACCCGGGCATGCCTAAATATGGGGTGACGGCCTCGTACCTCAACTTTTCTCCGCGCGTGGGCTTTGCGTTCGATCCCATGGGCGACGGCAAGACGAGTATTCGCTCAGGGTTCGGCCTCTTCTTCGACTCGCAGCAGGTTGGGATTGAGAATAATCGGTTCGTGGATGTGTCGCCGTTCAGCACGCAGGTCGCGGTTACCACGCCGAAAGGTCCGCTTTCCAATCCTTACCTTGGGATGACCAATCCGTTCCCGCCGCCGCCGGTTCCGTTGCCGAGCTTTGTGTTTCCGACGCCGGTGCTTGTCGTCACTTACGACCCGAGGGACAACTCGCGGATGGAGGCGCCGGTCACCTACAACTATCACCTCACTGTGGAGCATCAGTTCGGCCAGCTCTGGCTTGGCCGCGTGGCCTATGTGGGTTCGCAGTCGCGCCACCAGACCGAAACGGTGGAGCTCGACCCTGCTGTTTACTATCCGGGGAGTGCGTTGAGTACGGACCAGCGCCGCATCTTCAACGGTTCGGCGGTGGGCACGACGCCGACCGGTTCGACTCTTTACGGCAGCATTGGGCAGGCGACGCAGGACCTTATCACCAACTACAACTCGCTGCAGTTGACGGCGCAGCGGCGAATGAGGCAGTTCACACTGCTCGCCAACTATACGTACTCGAAGGCGCTGGACGACGTTCCGAATGGACAGGGCAACGCGGGGATCGCGGCACAGAGCCTCTCGACTTTGCCCTCAACCAATCCGCTGCGGCACCAGGTGGACTATGGCCGGTCGGACTTCGACCGCCGCCACATCGCGGTGATCTCTTATGTGTGGGACCTGCCGTCTTTGTCGAATCAGAACCTGCTGACGCGCGAGGTCGCGGGGGGATGGCAGCTTACTGGAATCATTCGCCGTCAGTCCGGGGGGCCGCTTACGACTACGGCCGGAGCGGATCGTTCGCAGACTGGGCTTGGCACGGATCGGGCGATGCAGACGGCGAGCAATGTTTACGGGGGCGCAGCCTGCGCGAAGGTGGCGACGGCTTGCGTCAACTACCTTAATCCGGCGTCGTTCGTTACGGTGTACACGAATTCCAGCTTCCCGCTGGGCACGTACGGCAACACGGGCAAGGGAGCGTTCAACGGACCGGCGTTTATCGGTTGGGACGTGGGTGTGCTGAAGAACTTTGCGCTTAGCCCGGGGGAGCGGTTCCGGCTGCAGTTCCATGCGGAGTTTTTCAATGTTCTTAATCATACGAATTTGAACAACCCTACGACGGCTGCCAACTCGGCGAACTTTGGGAATATTCAGAGCGCTGCGGATCCTCGGATTGGGCAGCTGGCGTTGAAATTCTTGTTCTGATTTTTTCGGGGCGGGCTGGGTACGGTGATGGTGCGGGCCCGGCTTGTCGTTAAAGGGACGTTTACATTCCCACCCTTCGCATGAAGCGCGAAGGATGGGGTAACCGGGCGGTTGTGGGTGGGGAGAGGTGGAGAGACAACCGCAGATTCCTCCGCTTTGCTGCGGAATGACAACAAAGAAAACGCTGCGGAATGACAACAAAAAACAACGACAGCGGCAGAAGTTTGCGAAGGACTGACGAGTTTTAGTGGGGAGGGGGCTGGCGGAGGGCGGCGGGGACCAGGGGGCTGCTTAGGAGTTTTGGGTCGCCGGTCAGGTAGTAGGTGGGGATTTTGGGGAACTGCTCTTCGACGAGGATGAGAGTGCGGAAGTCGAAGCTCTGGACCTCGGCGCGGGATTCCATGTGGTTGCGGGTGATGGCTCCGCAGAGTGTGGTGACGAAGGTCTGCGGATCGACGGTGTGGTTGGTGGCGGGTTCCGCGTGGGCGTCGGCGATGGGGGCGGACTTGCCTGCGGGGTCGTTGGGCAGGGGGAGGATTTTGGTCTCGAGGTTGAAGCGGACCTTGGCGGCATTCGCTGCGCGGGCTTTGGCGTCGGCGTGGGATTTGCCTGGGCCTTTACT
>DATMPD010000298.1:0-6439 GCA_035567955.1 Edaphobacter sp. | reverse complement strand
GATTCAGAACTTCACCGGCAGCTCTGATCACCTTATCGAAGCCGCCCGTCAGATCGATCCCAAAGACGCCGGATTCATCCTCTCGAAAGCCTCCGAGATGCAGGCGGTGGATACGGCCGCCGAAGCCGCGCACCAATCCAGAGGGGGCTTTGCTGCAATGCGAGATCAGCTCGCGATAAATGCCGCTTCAGACGCCGGTTCGCGAGCGCGCATCACCGTTGCTGCCTTTGAAACACTGGCGCGTAAGGTAAGCGCATATCCGGGTCGCAAGAACCTACTGTGGCTTGCTGAAAGCTTTCCCATCGCCCTCGGAGCGCAGCTCGACGAGATTGCCGTCTATCCCATCAGCCTGCTCGGCCTCGAGGTCGACGGCGTGGACGCCGCGGCCAGCGGCGTCGGTCGGTTGGGCCCCGGCACGATCATAAGCCAGTTCAACGACCGCCAGGCCCTGAAGGCAGCTATGAACGACATCGCTGACCAGACCGGCGGAGAAGCCTTTGTGGGTACCAATGACTTTGCTCAAGCGCTTCGCCGCAGCATGGGCGATGGCTCAAACTATTACTCGCTCGCTTACCAGCCGCGCAACCACAACTGGAACGGCCAATTTCGCAGGCTTCACGTGGAACTGATCAGAAGAGGTTACTCGCTGAGCTATCGGCGCGGATATTTCGCCCTCGCCGACGCATCGCAGTCGGATACGTACCTTATCGAGTTGAACGCCGCGCTGCAGCCTGAGATGCCCGAGTCAACTATGCTCTCGCTGCGATCCAAGGTCGAGGTGCCGGAGAGCGCAACCGGCGTCGTCCGCGTAAGCTCCGTCGTAAGCGCCCAAAATCTCTCGCTGGTTTCCTCCGAAGATGGTCATCAGCATGGGCGGTTGCTGGTCTTGCTGGTCGCCTTTAACGATGCTGCCGGAGCAACCCGCCCAGGCGCGCCGCCGCAAACCTCCGCGCTACTCAATCTCGACTTCGATCCCGCGCAATATCAGACCGCCCTCGCCAACGGCGTCACCTTCACCCAGCAACTGAAGCTCCCACCCGGGCGCTATCGGCTGCGCCTCGGAGTCAGCGACCTCGGCGCCCATCGTCTTGGCACTCTCGATATGCAGGTCCAGGTTGGCGCTCCGTCCGTAAAAGGCAATTAATCTCAGAACTCTCTCCCTCGAAATACAACCAGATCGCTGCCTCTCCAAATAGACAAGTAAAATTGGCTCGTCGAACGTGTCCACTGAATCACATTTTGGCCGCGCCAACATCCGTTTCATGAAGAGCAGGTGCATTCTTGCTTTTTTGTTGACAGCCGTTCCTTGCATCGTGCTTAATGTCAGTCGGTCATTTAGTCCGCTCTACGAACATAAGTCATAGGTACAAAGACACACGTTTGTCTTGAGGTCTTTCTCTCACCGCTAGGTTGCCTGTCTCCTTGGCAAGTCGCGAGCGATATTGCGACTCGCAAAGCACCGATCGTAGTCGGACAACAGGAGTGGTGATTTCGATGAGAGCGTCACGCAGAGTTTTTCCAGCGTTCCTTGCGGTGGCTGTTATCCTCTTCGGCGCATGGCGTTCCGAAGGGCAGACCTTCCAACATCCCGGCGTTCTGGTCAGCCGCGCACAGCTGGACTACGTCAAGGTCATGGTGGCCGCGCACACCGAGCCCTTTTACTCTGCCTTTCTCAAAGCGCAGCAGAGCAATATCGGCTCGCTAACCTATCAGCCCTTTGGCCCGCCCTCGGACGGCTTCATCAAATGCGGCCCTACGTCGAATCCCAACATCGGTTGTTCCAACGCCGATAACGATTCGAGCGCGGCCTATCTTCAGTCGCTCCTGTGGTACATCACCGGCAATCAACAGTACGCAAACAACGCGATTACGCTGCTCAATCTCTATGGGCATAACTTAAAGGGCTACTCCACAGGATCGACCTACTCCAACGCTCCGCTGCAGGCAGCCTGGGACGGAGAGAAGTGGCCGCGCGCTGCCGAGATCATCCGATACAGCAACGCCGGTTGGGCCGACTCCGACATCACCGCATTCAAGAACATGCTGAACACCGCCATCCTGCCGCGCATCATCAATGGCTCGACCTCAAATGGAAACTGGGAGATCAGCATGATCGAAGCGCTGATCGGCATCGGCGTCTTCAACGACGATCCCACTACCTTCAATACCGGCGTCACCTATTGGAAACAGCGCATTCCAGCCTACTTTTACTATCACACCGATGGCGGCCAGCCCGTGCCGGCGCCCCGTGGCACTGCTGACTGGTACGGTCAGACCGTTTACAACGCCTCCGTCGACGGCATCTCGCAGGAGACTTGCCGCGACTTCGGCCATGCCCAGTACGGCATCTCAGGCGCTCTCGATGCCGCTGAGACCGCCTTCATCCAGGGTGTCGATCTCTACAACGACGTCGCGAGCAATGCCAGGAATCGACTGACCGCAGCGCTCGAGTTCAATGCCTACTACCTGATCGGCAACCCTGTACCTCCCGCGGTCTGCGGAGGCACGGTCACGCTGCAGGTTTATCCCACCGACGAGATCGGCTACAACGAGTATCACAACCGGCTTGGCATCGATCTTCCGATCACGCTCCGATATCTTCAGAACACCATCCGTCAGCTTTCGAACCCAACCGAATATCACATCATGGTCTATGAGACCCTCAGCCATGGCGGCGATGCCTCCTCGCTGCAGCCGTTCCTGATGCGGACTCCCGCCAACTCCGCGTCCGTTCACGCGGGAGACAGCACCACCTTTACGATCAACGTTGTTCCCGGTAGCGATCCTGCACCAAGCGTGTCCTTCGATGTCACCGGTCTGCCCTCGGGTGTGACGTCCAGCTTTAGTCCAGCGACGGTCACCGGTGCCGGAGCGACTACTCTTACGCTCTTTGCCGGCGGAGGAACCACGCCGGGCATCTATCCCATCACCGTTACCGGCACCGGCGCCACGTCGACGTTCAGTCTTCCCCTCAACCTCACTATTAACTCGGCCACTGCCAACTACTCCATCAACGCCTCACCCTCCGCCATCACCAATGTCGCCGGCGATATGGCAAACTTCGCCGTCACCTTCATGACGGCCAGCAACTATCTGGGCAACGTTACCCTTAGCGTAACCGCCGGCCTTCCACCCGGAGCCAAGGCAACCTTCTCGCCGCCTTCAGTCGGTAGCGGCAGCCCAATCTCGACGCTCTCGATCGCCACTCTCGGCACGACGGCGCCCGGCGCTTATCCCATCGCCATCTCGGCGACCGACGGCTCCACGACCCGTTCGACGACAGCGGTGCTGGTCGTCAACTCACTCAGCAACGCATGCATTCAGCAACTGGGCAACAACTGGATCAACGGCACGGTCCCAACGCAGACGGGCACCTTTACGGCCGAATGGGATGCAACGCCTTCCACCGCGCTCAATAACTCCAACGTCGGCCTCTCGCTTGGACCACAGGCGGCCTTCACCGGTCTCGCCATCTCCGGACGCTTCAACCCCACTGGCCAGATCGATGCGCGCAACGGGGGAGTCTTCGCCTCTGCCACCACCCTCAACTACGCCGCCGGAGTGAAGTATCACTTCCGCGCCGCCGTGAACATCCCTGCAAAGACATACTCGATCTATGTCACGCCTGCGGGAGACAACGAGATAACCATCGGCACAAACTTCGCGTTCCGATCGGAGCAAGCCAGTGTCGCCAGCCTCGATCACTGGGATGCGATCTCGCAGGTCGGTACCATTGCGCTCTGCAACCTCGTCATCGATACGCCGCCCACCCAGGGTACGGTACAACTCCAGACTTCTGCGACGCTCCTTCCTTTGGGAGACGGCAGCTACCAGGCCATCGTGACGGTCAAGAACAATGGCACCGGCACAGCGCAGAGCGTCGCGCTGACGTCCGCGACGCTGGGCGGCGCTCCTGGTTCAATCACCTCCATGGCTCTCGGCGATATTCAACCCGGCGCCTCGGCGATCGCGACCGTTGCCTTCCCATCCTCTGCCGGTACTCCCGGATCAGCGGCGGTGGAGCGTTACACGGGAACTTACACCGGAGGAAGCTTCGGTGGCAGTTTCCGTGTCACGCTTCCGGTCAATTGATAGGACACTTGCCGGGAACATCAAGCCAAATCCATCACGTTGAGGAAAAATGATGATCAAGAAGACGGTTCTTTCCCTTTCTCTATTTCTGTTGGCGATGTTTTTGCCGGCCGCACCGGCCTGGGGGGATTCGATCACGCTGGCGCTGAGCCAGCCCACACAGACAGGCGCTCCGGGCTCTACGCTAACCTTCGACGCAACCGTATCGGCTCCGCTCGCTAACAGCGCGACGGTGTTTCTGAACTTCGACAACTTCGGCGACAACATCCCCGGCTCAACGATCGATGACTCCGGTTTCCTGTTCAACTTCCCCTTAAGCCTCGATCCTGGCGGCAACTTTACCGGAACATTGTTCTCTGTCGCATTGCCTCCGGGTCTTGCGCCCGCTAGTTACTCTGGCTTCTTTGAGATCTTCGGCGGCTCCAATGCAGAAGCCGGGAATCCGCTGGCCACGGTTAACTTCCAGATCAATGCGACTCCAGAACCCGGCAGCTGGGTACTGCTCGCAACCGGACTCGGCATCCTGGCGATAGGAAACTTTAGGCCGTCGCTATCTTCCTCGCCAAAAAAAAATACCCCAGGGCCAAGGCCCGGGGTATTTTGCTAAAGTTGCCGGATCGCTAATTCCCGAACGGCGACGAACCGGGCGCCGGCTGTTTCTGCGAGTACCTCACCGCGCCGCCCTTCTCATACTTCTGTGTCAGCTCGCCAATGTAAACGCGGAAGATCTCCTCATGCTGCTCGTTCAGCAGTCTCTCGCGAGTCGCATTGAAGTTCTTCGCGATATCCTCCGCCGTCGGCTCCTGCTTGTCGACCACGCTCAGTACAACACCGGACCGGCCCGTATTGATCGGCCCCGAAATCGCACCCTTGGCCAGCGAAAAGGCAACCGAACCCGGACCGCTCATCGCGCCAAGGTCAGGCACCTGCGCATCCTTGCTGACAAGGTCACTGGTCTTCAGCGGAAGCTTCATCTCTGCGGCCGCCTTCTTCAGATCGTTCAGCAGCTTCGCGCGATCGTCCAGCTTCTTCAGCTCCGCGTTCAACAACTGCGGCACCTGCTGCTCGCGATAGTCTTCGAGGATGTGCGCCTTGTACTCCGCAAAGTCGGGAGCATGCGCCGGCTTGATGTCCGTCACCTGAAAGACCGCGAATCCTTCGCCTGTAGAAACCGAAGCCGGATCAGCGCCCTTCACCACAGCAAACGCCTGCGACAGCAACCCAGACCCATCCGCCAGCCCCGGAATCACGCCATCCTTCGCAACGAAATCGGTCGTGACGACATGCAGCCCTTTCGCAGCGGCCGCCTTGTCGATGCCGTTCTTCTTCGCATCGGCAGCAAGCGCTGAGGCAAAGGTTTGCTCCGCCGCGCCCGCACGCTGCTGCTCAAGAATCGGCACAATCTCCGCCTTCACCTCCGCCACTGGCTTGGTGTGGGCGGGTTCCTTCTGCTCGGTCTGGATGATGTGATAGCCAAACTGCGACTTCACCACATCGGACGTCTGTCCCGGATTCAGCGCCATCGCAGCCTTCGCGTACGCCGGATCGAGCCCGCTCGTCGGATACATCGGCAGCTCGCCGCCCTGAACCTTGCTCCCCGGGTCATCCGAGTTCTTGCTCGCCAACTCCGCAAAGTTGCCGCCTGCTTTAATCTGCTTCAGCAGATCCTCCGCCTTCGCCTTGGCGGCCGCATCGGTCTTGGCATCGGAGCCCGCAGGAACGGCGATCAGAATGTGCCGGGTCTTCACCTGCTCCTTCACCTGATACTGGTCTTTATGAGCGTTGTAATAGGCCTGCACATCGGCATCCGAAACCTGCGGCTTGCCACCCGGCAGATTCGATGCGTCAAACGAGACATACTGAATCTTGCGGGTCTCCGGTATCGCCGTCGCATAGCGCGCAGCGTTGCTCTTGAAGAAGGCCTGCAGGTCGGCATCCGAAGGATTGATGTCCTTACGCACGTCGTCCGCCGAGATCACCACATAGTCGAACTTCACCTTGGTGCCATCGGTCTTATACGCCTCGCGCACCGCGTTGTCCGAAACCGTAACCCCGCCCGTAATCAGCGCCTGCAGACGGTTCAGCTCCATGTCGCTCTTCACCTGCGACTCAAACTCCGCGCGGCTCAGCTGGTTCCCGAAGGCAGTCGACACGAAGTTGATATAGGCGTCGTCGCCGATGTAGTTCCCATTGGGAAAGAGATACTGCGCAAACGGCCCGGTCCGCAACTCGCGCGCCAGATCCTCATCGCTCACCTGCAGATTCATCCTGTCGGCTTCATGCTTCAGGATCGCCCGCTGCACCAGGATCTGCCCGGCGCGCGGCAAAAGATACGGCATCAGCGCTT
>DATMPD010000297.1:0-7101 GCA_035567955.1 Edaphobacter sp. | reverse complement strand
CACTTCGCATGTAAACGTGGGGTTCTTTTACGGCGCAGCGCTGCCGGATCCGGCCCGCTTGTTGCAAGGCGCCGGCAAGTTCATGCGCCATGTGAAGTTGAGACCGGGAACGGCCACCGACCGCGCATCCCTCAGCGGGCTTATCGAGAGGGCGTACTCGGACATAAAGGCGCGCGTTGAAAACGGCTAGCTCGGAGACACGCCTTGAAGGTCGACGGCCAAGTCCGCCGGCTTGACCAACGAAAGCTGATGGGAAGGCACTGCTCTCGTGTTTACACCGGCACGCCGCTTGTCGCAGGGAAGATGCAGCCGTAATGCATGCCTTGGCCGCGACCGCATTCCATACGATGACTGCCACGTCGATCGCGGACAATCAGGCAATGTTAACGCCGTGATCCTCGGCCTGGCTGAAGACGGAAAGGAGGTTCGTCATCTTTAGAACATTGCGAAGCTGCTTACCGAGGTGGAGCAGCTTGAACTCGCATCCCTCATGCTTGGAAGATGCGTACAGACGCACCAACGTGCCGAGCCCCATACTGTCTACGTAGGTAAGATCTGCCAAGTCAATGACTACCATTTTTGTCTGCGGTAGTAGAGGTTTGACCGCCTGGTAGAGTTCTTCGGAGGTGCCCAGCACCAATCGGCCGTGACATTTCACTACGGCGGTGTCCCCGTCACGTTCGATTTCAAAGGATAGAACTTTTTCGGATTCTTCAGGCATATGGGTCGCTCCGGAGGATAACGAAGATCGGGCTCGAGTTCTTGACCCGAGAATTCTCGCATATGGAAGGCAGATGCAGGAACAATTTTGTGCAGCGGTCTACGGATGTCGTGTGAAGGAACACGCAGGAACGTTTTTTATTCCGCGATTTGCGTTAAGGCAATGTTCGCAGTCGCAATGGGCGTTTGCGCGGACCGCTTTCGCGAAGTTATTCTCAGGACTCGATGTTGGCGGAATGTTGAATTCGGTCATGGAAAACGGGACAGAACGTCATGAGCAAGGAATGGTACTCGAGGCCTGTGCTGTTTGTCGCGGATATCGACAGGTCCGTCGATTTTTACGTGAAGCAGCTCGGGTTCTCGCAAGCGTGGCGATATGAGGAGGAGGGGAAGGCGTGGGTCGCGCAAGTCGACCGGCAGGGTTGCGAGCTCATTCTCTCGTCTCAATGGCCGGATAAAGTGGGCAAGGGCCTGATGTTCATCTCGCTCGATGTCGGGGTGCTGGATGCCTTGCGTGCGGAGCTGGAAGGGCGCGGCGTGGAGGTGAAGGACGGGCAGTGGGGCTACCGGCTGATGGTCATCGCGGATCCGGACGGCAACGAGCTCTACTTCCCGTATCCAGCGTCGCCTGCCACTGGCTCCCTCGGGCATTGAGCGCGAAAGGCGGGGTTCTGTCCGGATCGGCGAACCTCCAGGCAAAAACCTATCTCCAGATCGTGGAAGCAGGCTTCTCCTCTGCAATTCGTTCCTCTGGCAAGCGGGTTTGGAGCCGACGGAAGAAGAAGTATGACACGCTCCAGAGAACTCCGGTGCCTACCGACCAGCTCCACGCGGCGGCCGGATCGCCGACGGCGAGGTGGGCGATGAGCGCGGAGACGAGCGTGATGGCGAAGCCGGCGTAGGCCCACTCCTTGAGCACATAGAGGAGATTGAGCCGTGCGGGGACCATGGGGACGAGTAGTGCGGCCAAGCCCGCGAGCTTGGCGCACGCGAGCTCGATGCGGAAATAACCGGGGAAGCCGAGGTGGGCGAAGGCCGCGGCTACATCGGGGATCCGCAGCTGCGCGTAGGCGGTGAAGCCCATCTGGAGCGCGAAGAGCGCCGTGGAGATCCAGAAGCCGGCGACCAGTGCTCTCGAGGACTTCTTTTCGGAGATTTGCATCGCGTAAGAGTCCATCATGCTGTCCGAGGCGTTCATGCTGCACCTCCGCCGAGCACCTGCTCCAGGCTGCCGAAGAATTTCTGCCAGCCGTAGTTTGCGCCTTGATACGCTGCCTGCTGATCGGGACGGAAGCCGGACTGCTCCATGCGAAGGTGGGTGCCGCTCTCGGCCGGAGTCAACGTGAAGAGCACCACCCATTGAAGCCCGGATTCGCCTCCTCCGACACCCCAGTTATAGGACAGGCGTTGGAGTGGGTCGACGATCAGGACCTCGCAGTCGACAATACCATTCCAGTTCGGCATGGGGTCGGCCCGGAACTGGAACTTCCGCCCGACCACCGGCTCGAAGTCGTTTTTCATCATCCATTGCGCGAGGAGCGTGCTCTCGGTGAGCGCTCGCCACAGCTTCTCTGGCGGGTGCGGGAATACCCTCTCGATCACAAGGGTGCGGGTCGTCTCTGCTGTATTGGTCGTATTGGTCGTTGATGCCTGGGTCATGGGTCCATCCTTTCCAGAAGGGCTTCGAGCTGGTCAAACCGGTCGCGCCAGAAGGCGCCGTAAAGATTGAGCCAATCCACCATCGGCGTCAGCGCGTCGGGCTGCGCGCGATAGTGGGTCTCGCGTCCCGCTCGGCGATGCCGTACCAGCTTTGCCCGCTTTAGCACGGTCAGGTGCTTGGAGACGGCAGGCTGGGAGACGCCGGCGTAGCGAGTCAATGCGTGGACGGTCTGTTCGCCCTGTCGGGTGAGTTCCTCGAAGATGGCCCTGCGGGTCGGGTCGGCGAGAGCGCGGAACACGGGATTGGCATTGGCCGGCTTCACACCCAAAACCATAACCATTTGGTTATGGTTTGTCAAGAGAAACATGACCGATTTCAATTGCGGCGTTGCGCGGGGAGTTTGTCGAAGTGGAAGCTGCCGGTGCTGGGCCACTGGAAGATTTCGAGATAGATCTTGTTGGGGGATGTGGCTTTGGAAAGTATCGGTTGAGAAGCGGGTTTCTCCACTCCGCCGTTCACGATGTGAACGGCGGAGTGGGGATGACGAGTTTGTGGGTTGGGTTGTTGAAGGCGGACTGACTGGCGGTGTACATCCCACCCTTCGCAAATGCCCGAAGGATGGGGCACCTAGCACCCTGTCCCCATCTCCTAGGCAGTAACACGCGCACGATTACTAAATAATCTCCGTAGATCCCATGAATCACCATTGACACTGTAAATGCTGTAAGCGTCTTATTGGTCCTCTCGTGTTGGATTAGCATCACTCTCTCCTCGCCTCAGGGCTCAAGACTCTGGCTCGATCAGGGGAGTCGCACCAGAGTCGGCGATTTTCGCCGAACCGGCTATGACATCTGATTAAGGGCTCTCCTCCAGCGATATGGGGTAAGAAGTTTTCGGTCGGTGGATTCCCCACGTCCGTGCGGTGGGGCAAACCGAAACCCGAATTGATTTCGAGAAACATAGGAACTCGTTATGAATCATTCAAAATTGATCGCAATAGCGTTGCTAGTCGGCAGCGCGACGATGTACGCCGCCGTGGACCCGGTGAGCAACTGGAACACGGTTGCTGTTCAAGCTACCTTGACGGCGGGAGAGAACGCTGTTGTCCAATCGCGTACGCTCGCGATAGTACACGTGGCGATTCATGACGCATTGAATTCCATCGACCCTCGTTATGAGCGATATGCTTTCAAGGGCGATGTGCGAACCTGGGTATTAGTGGACGCGGCGGTTGCGGCGGCGGCGCGGGACGCGCTCGTGGGCGCAATCGCGGTCGGTCCCGTGGGGATTCCCCAGTTCGGAACGCCAGCCCAGCAGGCCTTAGCGGTGGCGCAGGTGAATACAGCGTATGCCATGGTGTTGGCGGGCATACCCGATGGCGCCGCGAAGACCGACGGCATTACCCTCGGACAAGCCGTCGCCGCAGCGATTCTCGCGCTTAGACGCACCGATCACGCTACCGCGCTGGTGCCCTACACCCCGGGTACACAGCCCGGGGATTGGCAGCCGACTCCGAACCCCGTTCCTTTCGATCCGCCGGCGCCAGCCGACCTAATGCCAGCCGCGCTGCCCGGTTGGGGACAGGTCACCCCGTTCGTGTTGCGGCGAAGCACCCAGTACGAGCCTGATGGGCCGCCGCGGCTGTCTGGAAAGCGATACGCACGTGATTACAACGAAATAAAGGAAATCGGTGACAAGAACAGCACAACCCGGACGGCCGAACAGACCTCCATCGCCCGTTTCTGGTACGAAAACTCGCCAGCCAGTTGGAGTCGAGTCGCGATTGTCGTTTCGCAAGCGAAGGGTCTCAACCTGTGGGATACAGCGCGTCTGCTCGCACTCGTCAATCTCGCGATGGCTGATGGGTACATCGCAGGATGGGAGACAAAGTACGACTTCAACTTCTGGCGCCCCGTGACTGCGATCCGCGCCGGGGATACGGACGGAAACGATGCGACGATCGCTGATCCGAGTTGGTCATCGTTGCTGAACACGCCCGCGCATCCCGACTACACCTCGGGCCATAGTGTCCTCGGCGGCGCCTCTGCCGAGGTGTTGCGCCGATTCTTCCGTAGCGATGATATCCCGTTTACAACCACGAGCGGCGTTCCGTTTGCCGGCTTGACTCGGTCGTATACGAGCTTCTCCCAGGCAGCCGCAGAGAACGGAGACTCCCGGGTTTACGCCGGCATTCACTTCCGTTCCGCTGTGGAGGACGGTATCAAACAAGGCGAAAAGATCGGCCACTTCGTGTTTACGCACGCTCTGCAGCCGCTCAATCGTGACGATGACGACGACCGGGACCGGTGAGTCACTGTTCAAACCGAGTCACCTTGCTCTCCAGTGCAGCCGAGTGCTAAATCGCCGCGGCGCTTCTTGAGCGCTGCATGTTCCGGAGGTCTTAGTTGGTTCTTAGTTGGTGTTGAGGACTACTACGGTGGCTATGGGGTCGAGGGGTTGGGCGGGTAGGGCTATGTCGAGGGCGGCGCCGGTGTGGGTTAGCTTTAGGGGCTTGTGGGTTGGGTCGGCCAGGAGGTAGGCGGAGGTTACGTTGCGGGGGAGTTTGTCGAGATGGAAGCTGCCGGTGTTGGGCCACTGGAAGATTTCGAGGTAGATCTTGTTGGGGGCTGTGGTGGAACGCCAGTTCCAGTTGGGGATGAATTTTTCGCGGCCTCGGCTGTCTTTTTCTCCGGTGAAGCTGCCGGTGGGGACGTCGAAGAGGGTGGCTTTGGTGTTGTAGATGGCTTCGCCGTTGACCTTGAGCCACTGGCCCATCTGCTGGAGGCGTTCTACCTCGGCGGCGGGGACGATGCCGTGGGAGTCCGGGCCTATGTTGAGGAGATAGTTGCCGCCCTTGCTGGCGATGTCGATGAGGTTGCGGAGGAGGGTTTCGGTGGACTTGAAGTTGGTGTCGAAGGATTTGTAGCCCCAGGTGTCGTTCATGGTCATGCAGGACTCCCAGTCGCGGCCGGGGTAGCCCTGGGGGGGAATGAACTGCTCGGGGGTTTCGGTGTCGCCTTTGTAGGTGCCGCCGAGGCGGTTGTTCCAGATGAGGTTGGGGTGCTGGTTGAGGAGTTTCACTACCTCGGCGGCGCGCTCGGGGGTCATGGCTTTGGTGGGGGTATCGAACCAGACTACGACGGGGTACTCCCTATAGTTCTCGAGGAGCTCTTTGATCTGAGGGATGGATTTTTTGTGGAGGTAGTCGTCGAAGCTGCCGTCCTGGGCGGGGTCCCAGTGGCCGGTGTCGGGGTTGTGGTTGCCGCGGACGGCTGCGGCTCCTCCGGGGGCGGTCCAGTCCTGGGCTTGCGAGTAGTAGAAGCCTAACTTGATGCCTTGTTTGCGGCACTCTTCGGCTAGTTCCTTGAGGGGGTCGCGTTTGAAGGGGGTGGCGGCGACGATGTTGAAGGGGTCGACCTTGGAGTCGAACATGGCGAAGCCGTCGTGGTGTTTGGCGGTGATGACGATGTACTTCATGCCGGCGGATTTGGCGAGGGCGACGATGTCATGCGCGGAGAAACCGGTGGGGTTGAAGTCTTTGGCGAAGGCTTTGTAGTCGGCGACGGGGATGGAGAGGTCGTTCATGATCCACTCACCGATGTGGGTGGTGCGCTGGCCGTGCCACTCGCCGGCGGGGATGGAGTAGAGGCCCCAGTGGATGAACATGCCGAAGCGGGCTTCGCGCCACCATTCCATACGGGCGTCGCGCTGTGCGGGGGTTTCGGTGTCCTGGATGGCGGGGACGGGGTGGTTGGGAGACTGGGGGATGGGTGCGCTGCCTTCGAGCTGCGCGTAGCTGAGAGATGCAGAGGCGAAGAGGAGTGCGGCGGCAATGCTGCGGTGGGCGATTTTCACGGGAGTTCCTCGAGATGTTTTCGTTGCACGGGAATTGTATGTGAAAAATTACTGTTGCAGGTGAAAAATAATCGACTTGCGTTGAGAGGCGTGCGGCTGGGCTTACGTGATTGGAGATACGACAAGACGGTATCATCGCTGACGTGAGCAGAGACGGCAAGGCTAGTGATTTTGACGTAACGGAGATGATGACGCGACTGCGCTCGGGAGATGTGCGGGCGCTGGCTCGGGCGGTGTCGGTGGTGGAGGATGGTGCGCCGATGGCGGGGGAGTTGGTGGCGGCTTGCCGGGAGTTTGCGGGCGGTGCATTGCGGATTGGCGTGACCGGGCCTCCGGGAGCAGGGAAGAGCACGCTGGTAGATCAGATGGTGCGATGGCTGCGCGCGGAGGGCGGACGAGTTGGAGTGGTGGCGGTGGATCCGTCGAGTCCTTATACGGGTGGTGCGTTGCTGGGGGACAGGATTCGGATGCAGGGATTTGTTGGGGATGATGGAGTGTATATCCGGAGCATGGCTTCGCGGGGAGCGATGGGCGGGGTGGCGCGGGCTGCGGAAAATGTTTGTGTGGTGATGGAGGCTGCGGGGCGGCAGACGATTCTGATTGAGACGGTGGGTGTGGGGCAGGATGAGGTCGATGTGATTGGGCTGGCGGATGTGACGGTGCTGGTGCTGGTGCCAGGGATGGGGGATGAAGTCCAGAGTTTGAAGGCCGGGGTGATGGAGGTGGCCGATATTTTTGTCGTGAACAAGAGCGACCGTGGCGGAGCGGAGCTGGTGGAGCAGGAGATTGTTGCCATGCAGGGGTTGGCGGCAGGGCACGGCGGATGGGTTCCTCCGGTGGTGCGGACGGTTGCGACGACGGGGGAG
>DATMPD010000296.1:0-6319 GCA_035567955.1 Edaphobacter sp. | reverse complement strand
CTGCAGGAGCTAAACGGCCTCTCGCATCAACTCGACCCATCGCGATTCACTACGATTCGCCGCTGCGATTTTGCCCGCGACATCCCCGACGTCTATTCGCCCTCGATCTGGGCTGGCTGGTACAGCGGCACCTATCCCGAGTATCAGAAGTCTCTCGAAACCCAGCGCGAGCGCGTCAAGCATCTCTTCCACGCCGAGTGGGGGGCCGACAGCCACGCCGGCCGTCACTCCGAGACTCCCGACAAAGTCCTTTCGCAGATCGCCACTGGCCATGGCACCGACGAGCGCGGCCTTGCCTACCTCAACACCGGCGGCCAGGCCCGCGTCTCGAAAGACGGCGACTGGTCCGAAACCTACGCCTGCAATCTCTTCGACTGGCACCTCAAAACTCAGGAGACGTTGCCCTGGCTCACAGGATCCGCCCAGTGGATCTTCAAGGACTTCACCACACCCCTCCGTGTCGAAAATCCCGTCCCCCGCATCAATCAAAAAGGCCTGATCGAACGCGACATGACCAAGAAGGAGGCATACTTCGTCTTTCAATCCTACTGGGCCGAGACGCCGATGGTTCATCTCTACGGCCATAGCTGGCCGATACGCTGGGGCGCCGAAGGTGAGGAGAAGATGGTCAAGGTTTACTCCAACTGCGACACCGCCGAACTGTTTGTGAACGGCAAGAGCGCGGGCGTAAAGCATCGCAACAGTCAGGATTTTCCCGCCGCCAATCTGCGCTGGATGACGCCATTCGTCTCCGGAAAAAACACGCTGCGTGTCGTCGCCACCAAAGGTGGAAAGACCGTCACCGACGAAATCGGATTCCTCTACCAGACGGAGACCTGGAGTTCGCCAGCTGAACTCAAACTGACGGAAAAGTCTCGCAGCACCGTCGCTGGCGTTGAGACAGTCGCAGTAGAAGCGAAGCTCTACGACGCGAAGGGCGTTCTGTGCCTCGACGCCCGCAATCGTCTGCGCTTCAGCGTGGCGGGAATGGGTTCGCTCATCGACAATCGCGGAACATCTAAAGCATCACGCGTCGTCGAGATGTACAACGGCCGAGCCGAGATCAGCTTGACTCGCAAGGAAGGCGGTTCGGTCGTAGCGGTAAGCACAGCAGGAATCAAGCCGGCGTTTTGCAATATCGCTTGACGATTGCGCCTCAACGAAATATTGGTGTCACGGCGGAGGCATGCTAGGCTGGCGCTATTGTGGCGACATATCTAGAGCAATCGCTTGCAAAGTTGAAAGAGTTTGAAGGCTGCGTCCCGTGGATGTATCGCGACACGGTAGGCAAGGTAACCGTAGGCGTGGGCCTGATGCTGCCCGACGCCAAAGCTGCCGAGGCGCTTCCCTTTGTCGTTGGCGCTCGCGCCGCTACACCTCAGGAGATTGCCGCGGAGTTCGCTCGCGTCGATGCGATGGCAGTGGGTCGAGCCTCCACGTTCTACAAGACTCCAACCTCCCTCATACTCACGCAGCAGACGATCGACGCAAAGCTCAGCTCCGTCCTCGTCGGATTCGAGGCCGACCTCAGAAGCCAGTTCCCTCACTACGACGGTCTGCCCGACGGCATAAAGATGGCGCTGCTCGACATGATCTACAATCTCGGCCCCGCCGGCCTGTTCAAAGGATTTCCCCATCTCGTGGCGGCTATCCAAACCGGAGCATGGCAGCAGGCAGCCGAGCATTGCATCCGCCGCGGACCAAGTGCCGCACGCAATGCCTGGACCAGAGAGCAGTTCCTAAGCGCTGTCGTAGGCACAATTAAAGCCGAAGCAGAGACTTGGCTGAGGCGAATCCAGCGTTGGATACGTCAAATATGGAACCGCATCTTCGGCCGGAGCCGCTAGAGACTCGCCCCGGCGCTTCGGTATAGTGGGGTACTTGACTGTAAAGTCTTCGGAGGACAAGCTTTGGTACGAATGAAACGTAGAATTGCTGCGGCCGCTTTCTGTGCGATCGCGTTGATTTGTGTGGCGAAGGCGCAGGATCTTGCGAGCTTCGAGAAACGGACCACCGTCAAGGTTCTGCCCAATGGCCTGACGCTGATCGTATGCGAACGCCCCGAAGCCCCAGTCTTCAGCTTCTACACGCTGGTCGACGCCGGCTCGGCTGACGATCCGCAAGGCGCCAGCGGCATTGCGCATATGTTCGAGCACATGGCCTTCAAGGGCTCGACCGAGATCGGCACCACGAACTACCCGGCGGAAAAAATCGCTCTCGCCAAGGTCGAAGTCGCCTACGCGGCCTACGATGCCGAGTACCGCAAGCGCGTCGGACAGAGTCCGGCAAAGCTCGCCGAGTTGCTAAGGGTATTTCAGCAGGCGCAGGCCGAGGCGCAGAAGTTCGTCATCCCCAACCAGTTCTCCGCAATCGCCGAAGAAAACGGCGCAGTCGGCATCAACGCATCGACCGCCGAAGACTCCACGCAGTACTTCTGGAGCATGCCATCAAATCGTCTGGAACTCTGGGCCTATCTCGAGAGCCAGCGCATCGGCCATCCCGTCGAGCGCGAGTTCTACAAGGAGCGCAACGTCGTGCAGGAGGAGCGCCGGATGCGCGTCGACTCCGCGCCAATTGGCCGCATGGTCGAACAGTTCCTCGCCACCGCCTACGTCTCGCACCCCTATCGCCGGCCCGGCGTCGGCTGGGAGAGCGAGATCAGCCAGATCTCCGCCACCGAGGCCGATGCCTTCCACGTCAAATATTATGTGCCGTCGAACATTGTGATTGCCGTCGTCGGCGACGTGAAGGCCGCCGAGGCGATGCCCGTGCTCGAACGCTACTTCGCGCCCATCCCCGCCGGCCCCAAGCCTGAACCGATGACGACAGTCGAGCCGCCGCAGGTCGCGGAAAAGTTCGTCACCATCCGCGAAGCGACGCAGCCCTTCTACATCGAGGGCTACCATCGCCCCGACTATCGTGACCCCGACGACTCCGTCTACGACGCCATCACCGACATCTTCTCCAACGGCCGCACTGCCCGTCTCTATCGCAGCCTCGTTCGCGACCAGGCGATTGCGGCGGAGGCGCAGGGCTTCAGCGGCTTCCCCGGCGACAAATTCCCCGGACTCTTCGCCGTGTACGCCGTTCCCCTCCCTGGCCACTCGCCCGACGAGATGCGCTCGGCCATCCACAAAGAATTGGACCGCCTCAAAAACGAAGACATCACCGACGAGGAACTAGCGCGCTTCAAAACCCGCGCCCGAGCCGATCTGTTGCGCGGCCTCGGGAACAACGAAGGCCTTGCCCGCCAATTAGCCGAATATCAAACGAAATTCGGCGACTGGCGGCAGCTATTCCGCCAACTGGAGAAGATCGACGCCGTCAGCAAAGCGGATGTGCGCCGCGTGGCCAACAAGATCTTCACCGAGAGCAACCGAACCAGCGCTCGCATTGAGTTCGTCGCACCCCAACGCCAGAAGCCGGGAGCGGCCGGCCAGGCACAACCCCCAACGCCGACCGAGCAGAACGCCGGAGGTGCGAAATGAACGCACCAACGACAAGGAAGACACCTTCGACGATGCGTCTCACAGCTGCACTGTTACCCGTTCTTCTCTCCCTTGGTGCTGGTGCTAACGCCCAAAGCGCACCCGCCAAACCTGCAACCACGACCAAGCCCACCGCAACCGCGCAACCGTGGAATAAGATTCCAATTCCTCCATTGCATGCGTTCAAGCCCGTGCAGCCGCGGCGAATCGAGCTCGCAAACGGCCTCGTCATCTTCCTGCAGGAGGACCACGAGCTGCCCTTCATCAACGGCACGATCCTGATCCGAGGCGGCAGCCGTGATGAACCCGATGCCAAAGTCGGCCTCGTCTCGATCTATGGCGAAACCTGGCGGACCAGCGGCACCGCGACGGTCGATGGCGACAAGCTCGACGATCAACTGGAGGCGAAGGCGGCATCGGTCGAGACCTCGGGCGGCACTGCCTCGACCTCGATTACATGGTCGAGCCTCAAAGGTGACTTCGATACGGTCTTCGCCGCGACGATGGATCTGTTGCTGCATCCGACCTTCAAGGAAGACAAGCTCCAGTTGGCAAAGGGCCAGGCGGAGACGGCGATCTCGCGGCGCAATGACGATGCCAACGGGATCGCGATCCGCGAGGCGGTGAAGCTCGTCTACGGCGCACACAACCCCTACGCGCGGCGGCCCGAGTACGCAACCGTCGATGCCATCACGCTCGACGACCTGAAGGCGTGGCACGACAAAACCGTTCAGCCGGAGAACATGATCGTCGCCGTCTCCGGCGACTTCGACGGCGCCGCCATGGAGGCAAAGCTCCGCGCCGCCTTCGAACCTCTGCCACGCGGCGAAAAATTCGAGTCGGCCAAGGTCACCTTCACCGACCCGAAGCAGAGCGTCAACTTCGTCGAGAAGTCGGACGTCAACCAATCCAACGTCGTCATCGTCGGCCTGGGCACGGAGCGCAGCAACCCCGACTACTATGCTCTCAGCGTGATGAACGAAATCTTCTCCGGCGGCTTTGGATCGCGCGTGGTCCAGAACGTGCGCACCAAGCTGGGCCTCGCCTACAGCGTGAGTGGCAGCTTCAGCGCAGCCTACGATCATCCGGGAATCTTCTATGTCCTCGCAGCGACCAAGAGCGACTCGACCGTAGCCGCAACCCAGGCGATGCTGGCCGAAGTCGAACGTTTGAAGACCGCACCGCCCACCCCCGCCGAACTCAGCAAGGCGAAGGACCAGGTCCTCAACTCCTTCATCTTCCACTACGACTCACCCGACAAGACTCTCAGTGAACAGGTAACGCTCGCCTTCTACGGCTATCCGGCCGACACGCTTGAAAAATACAAGACCGGCATAGAAAAGGTGACGGCAGCGGATGTGACTCGCGCGGCCAACAAGTACATCGATGTCTCAAAGCTGGCGACCGTAGTAGTCGGCAACGAAGCGGAGATCAAGCCTCCATTGTCTACGTTAGGCAAGGTGACCAACGTCGACATCACCATCCCGCCTCCGCCCCATGGCAAACCGGTCGAGTAGCGAGTAGTAGACTGCCCCGAGGTAGCCACCATGGCCTTCGGTAATGACGGCATCACTCATAATCGCTTCCTGCGATTCGCTCTCGTCTTCACGACGATCCTGTCGCTGTCGATGATGTGGATACGTGTCTCGTCTTACCCCTCCATGCTCCGCCTGCCTGGGGCAACCGCCCTACTCGTGGAGGTCGCCGCGCTGCTACTGCTCTATGGCGCGGTTTTATTCTGGGGAGCCGGTCTGGCATCTCCGAAGCTGTTGCTGCAAGGCACAACGATCGGCCTGATCGCTGGATTGGTGCAGATCATTCATCTCCTCAGCGAGCACTTCGTAAGCTTCTCCGGCGCATGGAATGGCGCCATCACTCTCGCCTTCATGTTAACGACGTTCATGCTCTGGGGCGTTACCGGTTTCATCGCCGCCCGTTCCGGACAAGCCACCCCAACCGGTATCTGGCTCGCCGTCTGGAGCGCAGTTGTCACCATGACGATCGTCGTAGCCGCGGGTTTCGCGCTGGAATTTTTTCTCTCGCCCACGCCACCCGAATCCATGCTCGCGTGGCCGGAATTCAAACGCAGCGGCTGGACCGACGTTCACGCTTTTGCCATCGCCAACACTCTCGATTCAGCCTTCTCGCACCTGCTGATCAGCCCCGTCGTAGCCGCTATCGTCGGTAAGGTAGGAAGCATGCTAGGAAGCGTTTTACGAAATTCTTCCAGGTCCAAAACTGCACCTTCTGACTTGACCAGTTAGTTTCGGCGGCAACCGCAGCAGGCACCCGTATTTTCCACAAAACAAGCGCTATTTCCACAAAAAAATAGGTTTCAAACCCGATGTTTTTCTGACAAATCGCGAGTATCTTACAAATCAACGGAGGAGAAATCTTCCAGTAGGAGAGAGTAGACAAGGGCCATCAGGGGAACCTGGAATGGAACTCGCAAGGGAACCAGGAACGGAACTCCGGGAGAATCGGCAACGAGACTCGCGAAGCACTCAGGAAACTGGCTGCTTAGGTATGGCACGAGAAAGCTCTTACATCGAATGGAATGACGGGAGAGTACGGGAAGCGCGGGCTCCGCTCGAAGGCTCCGAACGATTCTGAAGTGACAATCGGCTGTGATCTGGGCGCCGAACCAGGTCTTCGAAAAATCGGATAGTGAGGGGCGAGATCTCGAAAGGGAAATCGCCCCTTCGCTTTTGTGCCAACCGACTTCGCACAGCTCAACGTGAACTTTGCGAAGTGGCAGTTAGCCGCCGTTCACCGAACCGATTTGTTCATGGGACTCTGAAACTGGCCCAACATATCCGCGATTCTCATCA
>DATMPD010000295.1:0-4102 GCA_035567955.1 Edaphobacter sp. | reverse complement strand
CGTAAGGCAGCGAAGACTCATCGGAAGCGAGCGAGAAATGGAACTGGCCGGCAAAGCTGTAGATCGCGATCAGATTGGCAGGAGTTGGCTCCATCATTGCCGAAATGTCGCAGATCTCCTGCAGACGAAAATCACGATAATGTTGTGCCAGTTCCACTTTCCCCACATAGCTCAACGAAACCTGCTGGCCCGCGCGCTTGGATTGCGCGTAAACGACCATGCGGTTGTACGCGTCGTGCATATGTTCCATCCCGAGGAAATTCTCGTAGACCGTGGAGTCCAGCCCATCGATCTTGCGGTCCATGTCGGTCTTGAGCGCGCGCGCCAGCGTCCAGAAATCAGAGATGACCGGATCGACGCCGCGCAGCTTGCGCAGCGACAGAATGATGGTCGGCGCGATCGCGAATAGGCTGTCGGTCCGGAGGTCCGGCAGGAATCGCCTGATATCCACCGGTGCTTCGAATTTTTCCAGGTGTCTCCCGCCGCACACGGCGCGAAACGCCAGCATGGTGGCCGCGCTAAGTGCAGCAAACAGGTTAACCCTCTCGGCCTTGCAGCGAGCGACCAACAGCTGAGAGGTCCGTTCGTCCAGTGTCCACAGACTTCGGTAGATCTTGCCATAGGTCCACCCCGGACCGGATCGCGCGAACCGCAGCAGCAGCTTCACTACAGCGGCCTTCCAGTAGATGCGTCGTTGCAGACCGCGGTCAGCCCACAGCCTCGCGGGAAAGATCTCCTCGATCGCATTGAGAGTGGTGGGACTGCCGATGTCGGCATCGGGTCGGTCGCACAGCAGCAGTATCTCCTGCAACAACGTCAGTAGCGATCGCCCGTCACAAATCGCATGACTGCAAACCAGCAGCAACTCGCTCTCCATCTCGCCGCGCACCCAAATCAACCGGGCCAAAGGCTGGCGGCTGCCGTCGAACCGCTGCAGCGATTCGCGCATGGAAACCTCGACCCAGTCGTCGTCGTTTCGCCGCTCGGTGATTCGCAGCGGAATCGGTGTCGGCCGGTCCTGCATCACGAAGCCTGGCCGGTTACCCTCCTGGACAATCAGGCAGCGCAGTACCGAGTGCTTGGCCTGCACCCGCGCCAGCGCTTGCTGCATCCTCTGCTCGGCGATATGGCCACGGATGCGGGCCGTCACCATCACATTCACATGGAAGCCCCCGTTGAGGTACATCGCGCGCTCGTACATGGCCAGCGGTCGTTTCATGGCGTCACTCCCATACCCTCATCTCTCGTTGCTGGCATTTTGTCCCATTACCCGTAAGGCCAATGCCCCCCGATGGGGACAGCGGCGCGTCATCGGAAATAATCGTCCTGAACTCGTTATCGTGCAGGCGCGACCAGCGCGTGCGTCCTGAGACAGACGTGGGGATGGGGGGGAGTAAATCAAGGTGGGTCAGGAGTTACAGCGCAGCGAAGGAATCCTGAACGGGATAATCCCACGAGCTATCAAGGGAACTAATCCCCCAAAAGTTGTAGAGCTATGCCACGGAGCAATCGACAACGATTTCACCCACGTGTCGGCATATCTTGACAGCTTCCCCCCTCGCTGCCACTTGACACCGCCGATATAATTAAGTCAGCCATCATACCAGTCCGGCTCCGGCCGGACTGCAACATTTAACTCGGTAGTTTTTTGCTCGAAGTCCAAAGCTAAAGTCTTTCCTTCGAAGACTTTGACACATTTAAGTAGGGTGGGGGGGCCATGTCCGCCAGCACAAAAGAGTCTCTGCAGGATCAGCTCGACCGCATCACCCAGAACACCCGAGCCCTCGTCCAACCCGAGCGTCTCGCCATCTCAGAAAAGGCCACCGAAGACCTCTTCAACACCGGCATCGAGGACCGCATCCTCAAAGCCGGAGCCCAAGCCCCCGCCTTCACCCTCGAAGACGCCCTCACCCACAAGCCCGTCCACTCCGCCGACCTCCTCGCCCTCGGCCCCCTCATCCTCAACTTCTTCCGCGGCCGCTGGGACCCCTACTGCATCACCGAACTCGAAGCCTGGCGCGAACTCCAGCCCGAACTCCGCAGACGCAACGCCCTCTTCGTCGCCATCTCCCCCCAGACCACCCGCCAGAACAACTTCACCCTCCAGCAACACGCGCTGCCCTACCCGCTCCTCTCCGACCCGGATGCCGCCGTCGCCGAAAAATTCGGCATCGCCTACACCATCCCACCCGAGCACCGCCGCTACTTCCAATCCATCCTCATCAACATCCCGTTCAACAATGCCGGTCTCAGCTACCACAACGCCACCGAAGCCAGCTGGCGCCTCCCCCTCCCCGCCGTCTTCGCCATCGACCGCACCAACACCATCACCTTCGCCGAAGCCCACGCCGACTTCCGCGTACGCCCCGAACCCGCCGACGTCCTCGCAGCCCTCGACGCAGCTAAACTAAATTCATGATCGACGAAGCCACCTTCCGCCGCGAATCCGACCGAGCCCTCGAATCCCTCAAGCAATCCCTCATCTCCGCCGAAGACGACGACGGCACCTTCGAATTCGAAGACAACAACGGCGTCATGAACATCATCTTCGAAAACGGCTCCTCCAAATTCGTCATCACCCCCAACACCCCCATCCGCCAGGTCTGGATCTCCGCCCAGGCCACCAGCTTCAAGCTCGACTGGTCCGAGGCCGCCCACGCCTTCACCCTCCCCAAAACCGGCGAAGACCTCAAAACCCTCACCCAGCGCCTCCTCCGCGAACATCTCAACGACCCCACCATCACCCTCCCCTAAATCACCGTCATCCTGAACGGAGTGAAGGACCCCTGTATTTCGTCTTTTATCCTTTCGTCAGCGCGCCCTGTGCTAAAACAGACCCATGCCCAAACATCTTGCCTTGGCCCTGCTCGCCATCTCTGCATTTGTGTCCGCCCAGTCACCCGCTGTCCAGACCATCTCCAGCAAAACCGCGAGCATGAAACACATCGACGGCTACCTCCCGCTCGACTGGGACGCTAAAGCCGGCAAGCTCTACCTCGAGATCCCCCACCTCGACGCCGCCGGCAATAGTCCGGACATCCTCTACACCCACTCCCTTCCCTACGGCACCGGCTCCAACGACCTCGGCCTCGACCGCGGCCAGATCTCACGCGGCCAACTCATCCACTTCCAGCGCACCGGCCCCAAAGTGCTGATGATCGAGCCTAACGAACGCTTCCGCTCCACCAGCAACGACCCCGCCGAGGTCCTGGCAGTCCGCCAATCCTTCCCCGAGTCCGTCCTCTACGGCTTCAAGGTAGAAGCCGAAGACCCCAACGGCACCGTCCTCGTCGACGCCACCGACTTCTTCCTCCGCGACGCCCACGACGTAGCTGGCGCCCTTACCCGCACCCAGCAAGGCACCTATAAACTCGACCCCACCCGCTCTACCATCGCCCTCGACGCCACCAAAGCCTTCCCCAAAAACACCGAGGTCGAAGCCATCCTCACCTTCACAACCGACGGCCCAGCTCGCGGAGAGTTCGTCCGCGACGTCACCCCCGACCCCCACGCCCTCACCGTCCGCGAGCACCAGTCCTTCGTAGAACTCCCCGGCACCGGCTTCACCCCTCGCCGCTTCGATCCCCGCGCCGGGTACTTCCCTCGCTCTTACCGTGACTACAACGCCCCCGTCAGCGAATCGCTCGACCAGCAGTTCATCATCCGCCATCGCCTCATCAAAAGAGATCCCTCCTGCAAAACCAACTGCGAAGCCGTCGCCCCCATCCAGTACTACGTCGACAACGGCGCCGCCGAACCCATCCGCACCGCCCTTCTCGAAGGCGCACGCTGGTGGGACCAGGCCTTCCAGGCCGCAGGCTGGGCCAAAGGAACCTTCAAGGCTGACATCCTCCCCGCCAACGCCGACCCGATGGACATCCGCTACAACATGATCCAGTGGGTCCACCGCTACACCCGCGGCTGGAGTTACGGCGCAGCCGTCGTCGATCCCCGCACCGGCGAAATCCTCAAAGGCAACGTCACCCTCGGCTCCCTCCGCAGCCGTCAGGATTACCTCATCGACGAAGCTCTCCTCAGCCCCTACCTAGACGGCAAACCCCTGCCCCCAGCAAATGACCCAAGCCTAGCCATGGTCCTCGCC
>DATMPD010000294.1:0-6775 GCA_035567955.1 Edaphobacter sp. | reverse complement strand
GGCCGAACCGCGATCCTCGATCCAAACCGCTACGAACTCTATCGCTGGATGGCGGAGAACACCCACCCCGGACAGATGTACTTCGGCATGGGACCGCTCGCGCTTCCGTTATGGCTGCAAACACCCGCCCCCATCTCCGCGCCGATTCCGTACGAATACGACCGCCCCGAGCACATCGCCGCATCGATCGCCGCGATTGAAAAAAATCGCGTGCCGCTGCTTCTGCTCAAGCCATACCGATACCTCGCCGGAACCTGGGGCTATACCGACGACCATCTCCGCCCGTTTCAGGCTTACGTCGATCAGCACTATCGCTACATCAAGACCTTCCCCGCAGGCTTCGAGGTATGGCAGCGAAGAGACACTCCCCAGCCCGATTCGAAGCCGTAACCCGCTGAACACCCCGCTCACCGCCAGGTGAACCCTCGTGCGCCCTCCGAGGAGACAGCCACAACGTACTTGAGCTGAACACAAAAAAGAAGCGGCTTAAAGAGGAAACCCACGCAGCGCGGTGGGGGCTGTTGCGTGGGTATTCCGGTAAAGCAACGAAGTGGGTGGACTTCGTTATGACTGACTCAACCCGAAGGGAGTCTTGCCATTCATTAAAGGTAACGGCAAAGCGAACCGGAGTCAAGAGGCATTTGTGGATCGTACTCTGTCGGACAAATTATTGGTGCAATTGCCGATAACCCGGCCTTTCCCGGCGGGTAGACACAATTTGCGCCACCCATTCCTCTTACTGGGAAACCTGTTCCATCGCCACCTCGACCTCCAGGCGCCGCGTGCTGCCGGGGATGTCAATCGATCCCAGCACCAGAGGTTTGCCCAGCGTCAGGAATGACGTTCCTTCCAGCGTGGTTTGACGAATGATCGGATCCGCCACCCCTACACCGGACGTCTGCTCCGCGATGCTCAACTGCTCCACCTTCGAACGCAGTCTTGCTCCATTGGAGAGCTCATCCATCGTCGCATCGAAGTTCATCCCCACATCGACGTACGTGAACTGCGTCTGCGCCCCCGTATTGCCGCTGGCGCCGTAGGATCCCGTCGCAATCGGCACCCGGCTGCCCTGCTTCAGCACGGCCCTCTGCCCCGGCGTCACGATCATGGCGAAGTGCTGCACTCCAAGGCGCTTGCCGCCGTCCATCTCCACAATGGTGTAGGTGAGCCGATACGTTCTTCTCGACCGGTCAAGGTCGCTGATGATCTTCTGCGCCAACGCGAGCTGGTCCGGAGTCCCGCGCATGGTGATCGCATTCTGGTTGGGCACGAGAAAAATCTTCACCTCGGGTGTCAGAAGATTGCGCAACGCGATCGTTACCTCATTGGCGTCGTTCTGCCCGCTGACATTGGTGAGATAGAAGGTCTGGACGGGACGTGAGTCCACCCGCGCATTCGCAGTGACCTCCTGCCTCGAAGCCGAGTTCGCTTTTTCTGTGGGGACGGCGCTCTCCCCCGTCTGCCCCCATAAATTCGGACCCATCAACGCGAACGCCAGAGCCACTCCCAAAATCCCGCCTGCAAACTTCCTGCTCCGGCTTCCCCCTGCATCGCAATTCATCTTCATTCGTCTTCTCCCGTTCTTGTCGGCCTTGGCGTCGCTTGTTGCGCGGTGGATGGATCTGGAGCGGAATGCTCCGGTGTCGCTTGTGGTTGTGTTGGTTGCTCCGGCACTGCCTGTTCCGGCACAGATTGTTCCGGAGCTGCCTGATCCGTCCCTGGCTCTGCCGGCATTGCCTGTTCTGTCGCTGATTGTCCCGGTGCAGCTTCTTCCGTCGTAGTCGACGGTGGTGGCGCTCCCTGTTCCGTCACCGGCTGCTCAGGCTGTATTGGTTTCGCCGGCTGCGCGAAAAACCGTTGAAACTCCGTCTTCTCCTCCGAGTCCTGCAGCGCCCGCATCTTCGAATCCAGCATCGCCAACTCCACCGGGGCATCTTTGTGAACCAGACGCAGAAGCAATCTCTCCTGCTCGGTCAGCGGCATTGGTGGAGCCGGCCGGCTCGCGGCGTGCATATCGTCGAGAGCGGCAGAATCACCGTCAACGACCGCCGCTGCACTCTCCGCACTCCTCTCCTCCTCAGTCTTTATTTTTTCCGCGGACCGCACGCTCGATCGCAACCAGGCGTGATCTACACTCTTCCCGCCCGCTCCCGAATCCGCCAATGCCGGCGATCCTACAGTGGCGGAATTTCTCCGGACCTGCACGGGCGTATGCCCCAGCCGCCGAAGCCCCGGAACCGCCAACGCGACAACGAAGATCCCCCCTACGACCACGCCACACATCCAAGGCCCCACAGCAACCGACCGCCCCGGCGCAACCAGCCAAACCGGCCACATCCAACGCCAGCCCGAACCGGACCGCGCCGCCTCCCGTTCCTCCAGCCCATCCAGAATCCGCCGCTCCATTCCAGCAGGAGCCTCGGCGTCTCGCAGGCTCGCCAACACCTTCTCAATGGCTTCCTCGGAATTCTTCATCCTTTACCCTCCCCTTTTTCAAGCCGCTCCCGCAGCCGCGTTCGCGCGCGGAAGAGCAACGCCCGAACCGCCGACTCGCTCCTCCTCAGAACCTCCGCCATCTCCGACGTCTCCAACTCATCCACCACCGAGAGCAGCAGAACCTCGCGCTCTGCCCTGGGCAGCCTCTCCAACTCCCGCAAAACAGCCCTCAACCGCTGCGCCTCGTGCAACGCCTCGTCCGCCGGCAGGTTTCTCGCAACCAGGCTCTCGGCAAAGCCCTCGTCAAACTGCTCCGGCCGTATCTGCCGCCTGCGATCCAGCGCAAGATTCCACGCAATCCGAACCAGCCACACCCGCATCTCCCGCACCGTCGCCAGCGACCGGCGATGTTCCAGAACCCGAACAAAGACGTCCTGAACCACGTCCTCAGCCTCAGCGCGACTCCGCAAAACCGAATGAGCCACGCGAAACAAGAGCGAAGAGTAAGTCTCCACCAGGGCCGCGAGATCGATCTCCGACCGTACACTCTCCATGGAAGACAACGCCAAGCTGCAGCCCTCGACCGACGCCATAAGCCCCTTCTATTCAGACAGACGGACAACCCTGGCTTTCGCTCGACAATACTTGCTCATAGTCCTCCTCGGCCTCAACATCCGCTGCTCGCCCCTGCCTGGCAACCACTCAGCCCAGCCTGAGACCCTCTCGTCCCAGACCGGCCGCTCGATCAGATATCAGATATAACTTGCGCCAATCCCATACCCGCGCCTATAGTCACCAGAACACAAACATCCCTGGCTTTTTTAGCCAAAGTTTCAATAAGAATTCTTCCCACCGTCACAAGACGGTGTTCCTTACGGAGTGCTATGCGCATCATTCTTCGCCACATCCTTCTTTTGTCTCTAGTTCTTACGGGCCCACACTTCCTCTTCTCTCAAGCAACCGCAGCCGGCAACATCGTAGGCGTCGTCACCGATGCCACCGGCGCCGCCCTGCCCAACGTCACCGTCACCGCAACCAATACCGGCACCAACGCGCAAAGGACCACTACCTCCAACACCTCAGGGCAATATCGTTTCGATCTTCTGCCCGGCGGCGTCTACAACATCAAAGCCGAGTCAACCGGTTTCAGCCCCACCGAAGCCAAAGATATCCAGTTGCTCGTCGGAACCACGATCACCGCGAATCTTCCCATGAAGACCGGAACCATCTCGACCTCGGTTGAAGTCAACGCCGCCAACCAGCTCCTCGACATGGAGAAGACCGACAGTTCAAGCGCCGTCACACCCCAGCAGATCGTCGACCTTCCCCTCAACGGCCGCGACATCGCCAACCTTGCCATCCTCGCCCCCGGCGTCAAGATGGTCGACAGCTACGACCCCACCAAGAATCGTTACGCCGTCTACGCCGTAAACGGCTCCAGCGGACGTAACACCAACACCACCGTCAACGGAATCGACGACAAGGACAACACCGTCGGCGGAGCTGTCATGCAGCTTCCCCTCGAAGCCGTGCAGGAGTTCAAGATCAGCACCAACCGCTTCTCCGCCGAGAACGGCCGCAGCGAAGGAGCCGCTCTCAACATCGTCACCAAATCCGGCACCAATCAATTCCACGGCGCCCTCTACGGCTTCTTCCGTTCCCAGGTCCTGCAGACCAACAACGCCATCAGCGAGCAGGCCGGACAGCCCAAGCCCGACTACAGCCGTCAGCAATACGGCGGCGCCATCGGCGGACCCATCCGCAAAGACAAGGACTTCGGCTTCTTCGCCTACGAGGGCCTGCGCGAGCGTTCGCAGATCGCCGTCACCGACCTCGCCTTCCAGGAGCTCACCCTCGCCGTCCCGCTCGGAGCCGTTCCCGCCCACACCATCGCCACCCCATTCGATGAGAAGCGCTACAACGGCCGCGTCGATCACTTCTTCAACGAGAACGAAAAGATCTACGTCAGCTACTCCGCTCAGGACAACAAGAGCCAAAACGATCAGTCCACCGCCCAGGTCGACACCACCGAGGGCAACTTCACCATCAACGACCTCATCCTGACCAACCTCACCCTTACCTCCGTCCTTACGCCGAAGACGGTCAACAACTTCACCGTCGGCTTCCAGTACTGGAACAATCTCATCGACTCCCACACGCGCACTCCTTACTTCACCTTTCCGGATGGCGTCAGCTTCGGCACCAACATCAACGTCCCGCAAAAATCCAGCCAGCATAAATTCCAGTTCCGCGACGACTTCTCTCACACCTTGGCCAAGCACACGCTGCGCATGGGCGTCGATTTCGTCTATGAACCGGAGGTAGGTGGCTTCTTCGAGAACAACCCCACTCCAGAGTTCGACTTCTTCGCGACAGCGAACACGATGCTGACCAACACAACCCTCTACCCCAACAACTTCCATACCGCGGGTGCCATCCAGGGTTCTACCGGAACCTCCGGCAACCCAGCCTTTGACCTCGCTCCCACCATGCTCGGCTTCTACTTTGAAGACGACTGGCGCGCAACCCAACGCCTGCTGCTCAACCTCGGTCTTCGCTACGATCGCGAAATCGGCACCTACGGCATCGAAAACCAGGCCAACAGCCGCACTCACCAGGAGATCGTCGCCGCCTCAAAGGTCAACGTCCCCACCGTCCCCCTTATCCAGACGAACCCCTACGGCATAGGCTATACCCCAAGCCTCGGCTTCCTCGGAGGCGACTACACCGGCCTTCCCAAAAACGACAACCTCGACCTCAGCCCCCGCGTCGGCTTCTCTTTCGACGCATTCGGCAACGGCCGCTTCGTCCTCCGCGGCGGTTACGGCCTCTACTTCGGCCAGACCTTCGAGAACATCCCGCTGTTCATGATCCAGCAGGCGAACGCTCAGGTCTTCGCCAACACCTACAGCATTAACGGCAACGGCCCCGGTTCCACGTGCCCAACCCAACTCGTTCCAGGCACGAACATTCCACTTTGCAACTATCGTTACGGCGTCGATCCTGCTCCAGTCATCCCGCCGGCAGGCTTCAATCTGGCGGCTGGTTCCACCGGACGGCTTATGGACCCCGCATTCCGCAATCCATATTCCCAGCAGATTAACTTCGGCGTTCAGTATGCCGTCACCAACTACGGCGTCGTCGAAGTCGAATACACCCAGACCCGCGGCCTCCACGAAGACAAGACCGTCAACATCAACCCAACCGAATATTTCAACGGTGGCGTCCGGCCCTTCTCCGCCGCGTTTGCTGCAGCGGGCGTTCCAGTCCTCGGCCGCTTCGGTGTAGAAAAATCAATCGGCCACTCCTACTATGACGGCCTCAACGTCAGTTACCGCCAGTCGATGCACCGGCACGTCAGCACCGTGTTGAACTACACCTACGGCAAGGCCCTCGCCTTTGAGGGAAATCCCGCCGCCTTCCGCAACTCCGCCACCAACCCCTTCCTCGGCGAGTTCCGCCAGCCCGACCACGGAACCGCTCCCAACGACGAACGGCATCACTTCGTCGCCGCTGGCACCATCACGCTTCCAGCTCACTTTGAGTTCTCTCCGATTCTGTCCGTCGGCTCTGCCCGGCCTCTCAGCATCGTTGAGTCCTCCAGCGATCTCTGGGGAGTAGGCAGTGGCCGCAGCAATCCCCACGCGGCCATCTTCAGCGGCGCCAAGGAAACTCCGCAGGCCTACGTCGACTATATTGTCGCCTCCAAGGCAGCTGTCGCGGCTGACCCCACGAAGAAGACCACCGCCGCGTCGTTTTACCAAAACTGCCTTAGCGCCGGGTCCTGCCGTGAGGTCGCCTACGACTCCTACCACGGCCAGACGTTCCTGCAGTTGGACGCTCGTATTTCGAACACGATCACGATCCACGAGCACTACAACATCACGCTCTTCTACCAGGCATTCAACATGACCAACCGCGCCAACTACGGCCCCAATTACGACGTCAACGTCTCCAACTACGCCTCAAGCTTCCTCAAGCCGCTCGGCTTCATCAACCCCAGCAGCACCGTCGTCCCACGCTCCTTCACCGGCGAGTTCGGAGCCAGATTCTCCTTCTGACCTCACACCCATCAACTCAACCGAAAAGGCCCGGCAAACAGCCGGGCCTTTTTCCTTCACCTCACTAGTTTCCGTGACGCTCTCTGAGGTCAGTAGACGCGCTTTCCGGTGATGGTGTACTTCGCGTCGGGAGGATCCTCCTCTGCGGCGATCACCTTCTCCTCCGCAGGCCTCTTCGCCTCTGTAGGTTTTATCGCCTCTGCAGGCTTCGGCGCGTCCACAGGCTTTAGCGTGTCCGCGGGTTTCAGTGCCTCTGCAGGCTTCAATGCCTCTGCAGG
>DATMPD010000293.1:0-7729 GCA_035567955.1 Edaphobacter sp. | reverse complement strand
CCGGGAATCTGATCGGAGCAAACGGCACACAGGTGCAGTTCGACAACACAGGCAACTGGAAATACCGTCATTACATCCGACGCCCTGACCAGCAGGTCTTCAGTTTCCTGACGGGTGCACGTCACGACCTTTCAAAAGATGTGATTACCTATGAATTCGCCGGGTCGCGGGGACATAATATCGGCGGACAGGCTTTTCCGACGACCAATTTCACCGGGACGACAAACGCGAGCGGGAAAAACGACCTGGGCAATGTCGCATTTGTAGCCGACCTGAGCGACCCCTATCGTCCAAGGCTGACGGCGACAGATGGAAGCAATGGTTTTGACCCCAACAGTTACACCGCCAGTTCCTCAGTCACCTATCAGTACCATGCTACGCAGGTCAATTATCAGGGATCGGCTTCTTTGGCCCACAACTACACGGTGTATGGCCACCCCAGCACTTTCTCCATCGGGATCAAGATCCGCAACTCCGCCTCCTCACAATTTGAGAACACCTATAACGCCAATAATGTTGGCGGATTTACGTTGGCTGATGTTCTGGGCACTTACACTAACCCGACGTACTATAACGGTTCGTTTGCGATCGGCGGCATGGCGTACGGACCAGCGTCGTCGTACGCCAAGATCCAGCAGGCGGTGACGGCCAATTCGAGCGGCAGCACGTTCGACCCGATTGCCGCCGCACAGGCATTTTTTAATGCAAACGAACGCATATCGGCCGGTTATCTGGAGGATGTGATCTTCTTTGGCAAGTTCCGCCTGCAAGGCGGCGTGCGGTTCGACAATGGAGGCACTTCTTTCCTGGCCAATCAGATAGCCTACGACACGAATGGGAATCCGACGATTACGCCGATCCGCCAAAACGCAAGCTACTTCAATGTACTGCCCAGTGTCTCACTGCAATACGAGGTGCAGAGGGATACGAATCTACGGGTGGTTTATGGGCGCGGTCTGGCTCGTCCCAACATAGGCGATCTGGTGCCCGCAACCGTTATCGATCCGAACCAAACTCCGTATCCGACCGTTTCTACGGGCAATCCGAACCTCGTGCCAACGAAGTCAAACAACTACGACATCCTGGTTGAGCATTACTTTCAACCGCTGGGAATTCTGCAGGCCGGTTGGTTTTACAAACAGCTCTCCGATCCGATCTATCCGACGGCCACGCTCATCCCCAACTTCAACGGAACAGGCACGACCTACCAGCAGACACAGTCGATCAACGGACCCGGCGCACATATCCAGGGGTTTGAGGCGCAGTGGGAGCAACGGTTTTCGTTCCTTCCTGGACTTCTGAGTGGATTGGGCGTGAATGCAAACTATAGCCATACGACCTCTCAGGTCACATTTCCGGCAGGCTTTGATGGAGGCAGAACAGACAAGCCGGCCCTGGATCGCGATTCACCGAACGACTACAACTTCAACCTGACCTATGACAAGGGACGGTTTTCCGGACGCTTTGCGATCAGCCACAACGATGCGAGTATCGCGGCTTATCAGTGGAACGCCGGGACCGGCCCTATTGATGATCCGATCCTCGGGTTGAGAGGTCCCACGGGCGACAACTATTTTTACGCTCATACGCAGTTCGATGTGCAGGGAAGTTATCGCCTATATAAAGGAATACAGGTCGTGGCCTCAGGCCTTAACCTCAGCAACGAACCGTTTGGCTTCTACAACGGTAGCGAGATTTATCCTGTGCAGCGCGAGTACTACAAGCCGACGGCCTCGTTCGGAATACGCTGGGCCATACAAGGAGAGCAATAGGCGGATGGCGGGTGGTGCTCCCGGCACTCGTCGCTGTACTCCCGTGTTACTCAATGCGCTCGAGAAGAAGCCAGCGCATTGAGTGAATGCGGGATCGTCACATACTAGTCGTTAGAGGTTCAACGTAACCTTTGCGTTGTCGACCACTTTGACCCATCTGGGATCGGGCGAGGCGCTGGATGCGTATTCGTCATGCCAGTTCCACCACTTGTACGGTGGGGTTTGGGGGTAGCCTGCGGGCGAGTCCTCCCACTCTTCCTGGCGTCCGAGTGCGGTGATGTCGAGGTAGCTCCAGATGCTCCCCATGGCTTCGTCGCCGCGGCTGTTGATGAAGTACGTGCGGAAGATTTTGTCGCCTTCGCGGATGAAGACGTTATGGCCGTGCCATTCGTCGACGCCGAAGTCTTTGTCGAAGCTGTCGGTGATGGTGTACCAGGGCATCTTCCAGTCCATGCGGGCCTTCAGGCGCTGGATGTCCGGCTGCGGCGCGCGGGAGGCGTAGGCAAGGGTGGTATCGCGGGCGTTGAGATGTGCGAGGTTGGAGACCTGGTCGGCTCCGAGCGAGCAGCCGCGGCAGGCATGGTCGGGCCAGCCGAAGACGCCGGGTTCGAAGAAGGCGCGGTAGACGATCAGCTGACGGCGGCCCTCGAAGAGATCGAGCAGGCTTACTTTGCCGTTGGGTCCGTCGAACTGGTATTGCTTCTCGACGGCCAGCCATGGCATGCGCCGGCGCTTGGCGGCCAAGGCATCGCGCTCCCGGGTGATTCGTTTCTCCTCGGCCAGCAGACTCTCGCGAGCTGCGAGCCATTCCTCTCGCGATACTATTTGCGGTTTCTCACTCATGGTCGTTGCCATCTTGATTTCTCCTTGGACGTGAGTTGGGGACGATTTCTACTGCCCCGTTTTTTTGTCGAAACTGTTCGGATCAGGTTGAACGCTGCTATTGTCTGCGGCGTTCTTCCCGCCGAATTTCTTAATTGCGATTGCGGCGAGTCCGCCTGTAGAGGTGACGCTGCCGGCAATCAGCGCTGCGGTTGTTATGCAGACTGGACACATGCTGCTTCCTCCTCTGCTGAAGAGTGCGGCTGGAATAGCAAAAAGACCCGGGGCTAAAGCCCCTTGTTAAGCCAGCGACTTTTCGTATGGCTAAAGCCCCACGCTAATCCGAAGGACCAGGCGCCGACTTTTTCGGCCTCCTGTGTTGTCAGCCCTCGACATGCGTGTCGTCAGCCCTCGGCATGCGCCTGCGAAGGCGTTCGTGCATTGCGGCCCAGCCTTTTTGATTCCGCCGCCATCGCGCGATGGGTGTGGCACTGGGTTTACGCCGGCTGGAGTGCCGGTTGGAGCACTGAGCGCTCGTCAGCACTAGGGCCCCAGCTTGACGGCACAGGAACGTCGAGTAGGCGCAGGTAGACGCAGAACTGGCCGCGATGCTGGTACCAGTGGTTGAGCATGATATTGCGCAGGAAGGCGCCGCGCGGCATGGCTGCGATCTCCTGATCGCCGGCGACGATGCGCCAGGTTGCGTTCATGGCGGCGTCATCGAAGCCCGGCAGGACCTCGTGCACGGTGGCGACGCTCTGGTCGAAGGCGTCGAGAACCTCCTGCACGGTTGCGGGTTGAGGGAATTGGAAGTCTGGCGGAGGGACCTGGTTCTTTTGAGCGGCGCGGACGATTCCTCCGGGCACGAAGGCGAGGTGGTATGCCAGTTGCCCAGCGGTCATGGACCTGGGGTGAGGCTTCCAGGTGAGCTTGTCGTGGGGAAGGCGCTCGAGGAACTTCCGCGTGACGGGAGCCTGAGTTTCAAATTCTGTGAGTAAGGATTGTGCAAGGAGCATGAGGTTTTCCTTTCGGGTTTGTGTCTTTAGGGCGGATCAGGAATTGAATTGGTGTGGTTCTGGGTAGTGACGCAAGAGCTGTCTCTGCCCAGAGCTGCTATTTGCGCGAGGCCTCGGCATGGCTGCGAACGCGTTCGTGCATTGCGGCCCAACCTTTGTTCATCCCTGCCTTCTGCTCCTCGGGAACGAAGCCGAGCGCGGTGTGGCGGAAGGTGATCAGGGTTCCGCCATTGGATTCACTCAGCCGGTATTGCACGTTGGAGACGAACGGAAAAGAGGCGAACAGTGGGCCAACGAATTCCAGCAGCGTGGGCCGCACGATGGCTTTGACGTTGGCCCAGAAATGGCCATTGCCTTCGCCCAGGTCGCGGTACCACCTTCCACCGGGCCAGGGTTCGATCTTCATGTTGAGAGATTTGCCGTCGGGTGTCTCGTTTCCGGGCCCCAGTTGTTCGAGCAATGCGGCAAAGGTTACGTCGAGGGGGGCCTGGACGTGGATCTCCTGATTGATCGTAAGGGTCAGGTTTTCGAGGGTCGGTTCGGTGGCAATCATCGTTTCTCCTTAGGGTTCGGGGTTGGGGGATTCGGAACTGTTGAGGCCTGGCGGACGGTCGCTTCGGCGAGTTCCTTCACACGATTCAATTGATGCTGCCAGTAACGCTCGAAGGTTCCTGCCCACTCGTGAAGAGGGCGTATGGCTTCGGCGTTGGTGCGGTAGAGCTTTTGGCGGCCCTGGCAGCGCATCCGGACCAGGCCCACATCGCGCAGCACGCGCAGGTGCTTGGAGACGGAGGGCTGCTCGAGGCGGAGGGCTGCCACGATGTCTCCGACGGGCCGTTCAGCTCCGGCGAGATAGATCAAAATCTCGCGCCGGCGGGGCTCAGCGACTGCGTTGAAGGCATCGGAGGTGGTGCTCGCTCTTGCCATGTAGGGAAGATTACATGCCTATATGGGAATATGTCAATCGAATAGAGTTTTCAAGCTTGCCGGGCATCTGGATGAGATGCGGTTCGAAAACGGGGTGTCACCGCCGCCAGTGCGGACCGACTCCTCTGGGGCGCGTCGCCGGGTTCTTCTTTCCGGTTACATCGATCCGGCCATCTGCATGGCTTGATCGTGGCACTGTGTGGCAGGAGTGACGGGTTTTTTCGTGGCTAAGGTTTTGTTTTGGGTTGCGTTGCTGGCCATGGGCGAGCTCTTCATCTCTTTGATGAGAGTGACGAGGCGGGTGAAGCCCTGGTCGCGGGCGGCTTTGTTGGCGGGGGAGGCGTCGGGTGCTTCGCCGGCGCGCATGAAGCCGTGGCCTGCTCCGTCGTAGGTGACGGGTTCGTATTTTTTGCCTGCGGCTTTCATGGCTTCGGTGGTGGCGGGGATCGTGGCGCCGATACGGGCGTCGTTGCCGGCGTAGAAGCCGTAGACGGGAGCGGTGATGGTGGTGACATCAGACGGGCCGGGGCCGTAGAACACGAAGGCCGCGGAGAGGTCTTTGCGGTGCGTGGCGAAGGCGAAGGATTTTCCGCCGCCCCAGCAGAAGCCGGCGACGGCGATCTTTCCGTTGGCGGCGGGGATTTTTTTAGCGTAGTCGGCTGCGGCGTCGAGGTCGGCGTTGACTACGGCGGGGTCGAGCCCGGAGACGGCTTTCGTGGTGGCGTCCATGCTGGGGAAGGAATCGGAGCCGCCGTTGTTGGGGCCGAAGCCGGTGAGGAGGTCGGGTGCGACGACGATGAAGCCCTGCGCGGCGAGTTCGTCGGCCATCTCTTTGGCCCAGTCGCTGAGGCCGAAGATTTCGTGGATGAGGACGATGACGGGGGCTTTGGTTTTCACCTCGGGGTAGACGACGAAGGCCTGGACGGTGCGGTCGCCGTGCTTGAGGTTGATGTACTCGTGGTGGCGGGGAGAGGCGTCGAGGCGAGCCTTGGCCCAGTCCTGTGCGTGGAGGGATGTGGCGGCGAAGGAGAGGAATAGAGCGAGGGCGAGGAGGTGCAGAACTGGTCGGCGCATGGGAGGAGTGTAGTCTGCGGAGAATGGCTCGACAAGACGGCGAAGTAAAATTTTGGTCAGGCTTTGAGGGTTGGTAATTTTCCGACCACAGGGAGACATCTATGTCTTTAGTGACCTGGGGGATGATTGGAGCGGGAATGGCCGCACTGGTGGCTGGACTCTTTCTTGTCCGGGCGCGGTTCGCGGCAGCTTCGGGCGCCGGAAGGGTTCTGGTGCTCGGGCCCGTCTTTGAATCCGTCGCGCTGGCGATGTTTGCCGCAGAACATTTTCTGGCTGCACGCGGTCTCTCAGCCATCGTGCCGCGCTGGATACCGGGAGCCCTGTTTTGGACCTATTTTTTCGGCGCGGCTCTGCTGGCTGCGGCCATCAGCTTCATCACGTGGCGATACGTGCGCTGGTCGGCGTCCCTGCTCGCACTGTTCTTCCTGATCATCGTCGCCACAATCGACCTGCCGAACCTGCCGAAGCACGTACATGAGCGCCTGTTCTGGACGCTGACGGTGCGCGAAACGGCCTTCGCCGGAGGAGCGATGGTGCTGGCGGGCAGCCTATGGCCCCGCGGGAAATCGACAGGCACGGCAGGCACCACGCTCATCCTGCTCGGCCGGTCAATTGTCGCGTGCACCTTCGTCTTCTATGCAATCGAGCACGTTCTCTTCCCCCGGTTCGTGCCCGGTGTTCCGTTGGAAAAGATGACGCCGGCCTGGGTGCCGGCGCCGACGCTGCTTGCCTATATCGTTGGCATAACTTTGCTCGCCGGAGGCGTTGGGCTGATGATTCGCCGCACTCGCCGCACCGCCGCCGCCATTGCGGGGACAGTGCTTCTGCTGCTCACGATCTTCTTCTACGTTCCGATCCTCCTATTGGAGATCCACTCTCCACTCGCGGTTGAAGGGGTCAACTATGTGGGCGATACCTTACTGTTCGCAGCGACAGCTTTGTTGGCGGGCTTCGGCGCGGACTGACCGAGACTCTCAGAGTCTGAAGTGCATTTTCAATTCAAGGCCTCTGAGGACGGCATCAGAACACAGCGCGCGTCGCTCGTGACGCATTCATCCGACCCGTACGGTGAAATGCGCTTCGCGTTATTTTGAATTTCGGAATGCCGGAAATTGACCCCGCACCGGAGTTGTCTGTCGTGGGATGGCTGGTGGTGCTGGCTTTTATACTTTGCGGATGAGGAAGTTTCGGCTGCGAGTTGCGACGAAGGAGGATGTGGCAGGGATTCGTGGGCTGATCGAGGCTTCGGTGCGGGGGTTGCAGGCGGAGGATTATTCGGCGGCGCAGATGGACGGGGCGCTGGCTACGGTGTTTACGGTGGATAGCCGGTTGATTGCGGATGGGACTTATTTTGTCGCGTTCGATGATCGCGATGAGTTAGCTGGGTGCGGGGGATGGAGTTTTCGGAAAACGCTGTATGGCGGGGACCAGCAGATTGAGAAGATTGCGCCGGAGAGGCTGGACCCGGCGGTGGATGCGGCGAAGATTCGGGCGATTTTTGTGCATCCGAAGTTTGCGCGGATGGGATTGGGGAGTTTGATTTTGGGGGCTGCGGAGAGTCGGGCGGTGGAGCAGGGGTTCAGGCGGTTTGAGATGGGGAGCACGTTGACGGGCGTTACGCTCTATGCGTTGAAAGGGTATCGCGAGGTGAGCAGAGTGTTGGTTCCGGTGGGTGGCAGGGAGGAGATTGAAGTGGTGAGGATGGTGAAGGAGGCCTAAGACGAGCTCGTGTAGTCTTCTGGTGGATGGAGGGTGACTGATGGTTGAGATGCCGATGATTGCTAAGGGTGCGGAGGGGTTGTATTTGCTGCCGGGGATGTCGAATCGGCATGGGTTGGTGGCGGGGGCGACGGGGACGGGAAAGACGGTTACGCTGCAGGTGATGGCGGAGGCGTTGAGCTCGATTGGTGTGCCTGTGTTTGCGGCGGATGTGAAGGGGGATCTGTCGGGGATCTCGCAGGCTGGGAAGAGTTCGCCTAAGTTCGATGGGCGGGTTGCGGCGCTGGGGTTGGGGAAGTGGAGCTTTGCGGGATGTCCGGTGGTGTTCTGGGATGTGTTTGGGAAGCAGGGGCATCCGGTGCGGGCGACGGTGAGTGAGATGGGGCCTCTGCTGTTCAG
>DATMPD010000292.1:0-3868 GCA_035567955.1 Edaphobacter sp. | reverse complement strand
GTACTCCGCGATTGCAAACGTCGGCACCGCATAAATCTGCTTCTCCTTCATCGCCTTCATTGTCGCCTCGCTCAACTGATAACCATGGTCGATCGAAGCCACCCCCGCCGCAACCGCGTACCCCGTCCCCGGCTCCCCCGTAGCATGCACTGCCACGCCACGCCCCGAGCCCCCACCGCCACCCGTCCTCTCCGCCTCCTTCACCGCCGCCACGAGTTCTGCCTCGGTGTACTGATACGGCGTATTGAACACGCCATCTCTATAAGAATCTCTTCCCGTCTCATAGATCTTCGTGAAGTCCGCCCCTAGCTTGCGCTGCTCCCGCATGACCTTGACTATCTCGTCTCCGGTATCGGCATAGTCCGCGTTCGACAGCACCTTTTGCGCCGGGTTATATCCAATCGCATCCTCATGCCCTCCCGTAAGATCGATCGCATTGCAGCTCATGCGCATGCGCGGACCAGAGATCAACCCCTTGTTGATCGCATTTCTCACCGCAACATCGGCGCATCCCGCGCCTTCGCTGCCCATATCCCGCTCGGCAGTAAAGCCAGCCATTAGATCCTCCTTCGCCGCCCCGGCAGCGATCAGAGTCCTTTCGGGCACACTCTCCTGCACCGTCTGCAGATCCTCCGCTCCAGGATGCAGAAACAGATGCACGTGCGCATCGATCATCCCCGGCATCAGCGTCGCATCTCCAAGATCGATCACCTCCGCTCCCGCGGGCCGGTCCACATGGGCGCCAGCCGCCGAGATCCGGTCACCCTCCACCAGCACCTCACCCGGCGTAACAATTCTTCCCCCCGCAACATCCAGCATTCGAGCCGCATGCAGCACCACAACGTGCGGCCGCTCCGTCGATTGCGCCGCAACCGGCATCGCACACAAACCCACCACCGCCCACACCACCAATGTCTTCATATGAAACGAGCATATCGCGAACCCCAGCGTTCCGCAGCAAGAAGCGCGACAGATCGCACAGATATCCCTCCGCAATTCGACACAGGATAGCACTGCGTCTTATCCAGCCTTCTCGGTCAACTCCGCCCACCGCGCGTAGAGATGGTCGGCCTCCGCCTGCGCCGCATCCATCTCAGCCAGCGCCTCGGTCAGCCGCACCGAATCCACCGCCACCGCGGGATCCTCAATCGTGTGTCGCGCCTTCTGCAACCGTTCCTCTGCCGCTTCTACAGCAGCCTCGATTCCCGCAAACTCACGCGCCTCCAGATACGAAAGTTTCTTCTTCCCCCCGGCGTTCGACGCGGGTCCCGCAGAAACCGAAGCCACCGCCTTCCCCGTCGCCCCTGGAGCAATCGCCTCTTCCACTTTCACCCCGCGCCACTGCTCCCACTGCGAATAATCCGCAAACATCTCCGCCGCGCCACGCCCATCGAGCCCCAGCACAATCGTCGACACCCGATCCAGCATGTAACGATCATGGGTCACCAGCACCAGCGCGCCAGTGTACTCCAGCAGGCTATCCTCCAGAATCTCCAGCGTCGCAATATCGAGATCGTTCGTCGGCTCGTCGAGTAAGAGCAAATCCGCCGGCTCCAGCATCAACTTCGCAATCAAAACCCGCGCCCGCTCCCCTCCACTCAATCGCTCTACCGGCTGGTTTAACTGTTCGCTCGTAAACAAAAACTTCGTCGCATAGCTCGCCACATGCACTACGCGTCCCTGGTACACCACCGAATCAGAATCAGGAGCCAGCGCGCGACGCAGCGTCACGCCCTCCTCCAACTCGCGCATCTGGCTGAAGTAAACAATCTTCAACGCAGCCGCTTTCTTGATCGTCCCCGCCGTCGGCTCCAACTCTCCGGTCAGTAACCGCAGCAGCGTCGTCTTCCCACTTCCATTCGGCCCCACCAGCCCCACGCGCATCCCGGAGGTAATAAGAAAATTCAACCCCTCCACAATCTTCCGGTCGCCCAGCACTACCGAAACATCCTCCAACTCCACCAGCCGCTTCGTCTGTCGATCCGTCGCCGAAAAATCAATTCCAGCACTCGCCGTCTGTACGCGCGAATTGACCTCTTTCAATTGCCCGATCAACTCCTGCGCATTGTCGATCCGCGCCTTCGCCTTCGTACTCCTCGCCTTTGGCCCCCGCCGCAGCCAGTCCACCTCGATCTTTACGCGATTCTTCAGTGCATCCTGCAGCTTCGACTGCGCCTCCACATACGCCTGCTTGCCTTCAAGAAACTTCGAGTAGCTGCCCTTCACCCGCAGCAGCCCATCCGCATACACGCGGTTCAGTTCCACTATCTCCGTCGCAACATTCTCAAGAAAATAACGATCATGGCTGACAAGAACACAAGCAAAATTACCCTCATTGAGCAACTCCTCCAGCCACACAATCCCAGCTAAATCCAGATGGTTCGTCGGCTCATCGAGCAGCAGCACATCCGGATGCGTCACCACCGCCTCGGCAATCGCCAGCCGCTTCCTCCAGCCGCCGCTCAGCGTCGCGGCCTCGGTACTCAAATCCGGAAACCCAGTCCGCCCCGAGGTCTCGCGCAGACGCCCCTCATGCTCGCCCTCCGCCACCTTGGCCCGCACCAGCGCAACCTCCAGCACAGCACGAACCGTCATCCCCGGCGCAAAGTTCGACTCCTGCTCCACGTACCCCACGCGTGCCCGCTTACGCACCGCGACATCGCCGGCATCAGCGTCTTCATCCCCGGCGAGCACCTTCAGCAGCGTACTCTTCCCCGCCCCATTCGGCCCGATCAGCCCAATGCGGTCTCCGTCCGAAACAGTAAACGAAATCTCACGAAACAAAGCAGTCGCGCCAAAGGCCTTGGTCAACCCCTGCGCATTTAAGATTGGTGGCATTACTTCAGTTTACCGCTACAACAACATCGGCACTCATCATCGTCAGAGAACGATGACCCAGCGCTCTTATTTCTGCGACCTCTGCACAACCGCAGCTGGCTTCTTCCCCGCAACCAACTGATAACTCCCCTTGGCCAACTCCTCCACCTCACCCCAGTCCACTCTGCCAACATCCAGCCGAAACCCCACCCATCCCCTGGGTCCGACATATGCCGGCATGTAAAAACGCTTCGGATCGGCCTTGATCAGCGCAGCGTTATCACCCGGTAGAACCTTGCACAACACACCAACAATCCCATCGCCGTGATGATTGTTCAGAAAATAAGCAAACGTCTTTTTCTTTACTTTGAAGCCCGCATGGGCCCCCATCATCTCCCGCTCAGCCCGCGGAAATCCAAGACAAATCTTAGTGAACCGCGCCAGCCGCTCGTCTTCCTTCACGCCTGCATGCATAGCGCACCTTCGCTGTTAATCCAGATCGAAGTCCCTTAGCGGCCGATCCGTCAGCGGAGTCTCCTTGGCCTTCTTCACGGCCTCGGCAAACTTCTTCGCCATTACATCGTCCTTGTTCTTCTGCGCATCCACACTCTGCGCAAAGATCGAATCACGACGCGCATCGGCCTCGCGCAGCGCCTGCGCCGCCTCACCAAAGTCCTCAAACATCTTCTTCTTCGGAGCAGACTTATGCGCAATGATCGCCCGCGTCACCGGATCCACCTTCAGCATCGCCCCACAATCCGGACACATTACCTCAAACGGCTGATCGCTCAATCCCATCGCACACCTCGCCCATCCATTCTAAAACCCACCGGCCCCCACTCAAAGCTCACAGCCCACGCTCACAGCCGCACAATCACGTGCCCCGGACACTGGTTGGCCGCCACCCCCACCAACCGCTCCACCAAACCCTCCCCATATTTTGCGATAAACCAGATCCCGGCCAGCACGCGCTCCTGCGGATGACCGTCCGGAAACACATTCAGCGTAATCGCCTCGGCGTGCTTCCGCAGGCTGGCCTCTTTTTGCAGCT
>DATMPD010000291.1:0-6076 GCA_035567955.1 Edaphobacter sp. | reverse complement strand
CCACAACGCCCTCGCCAGCTTCACCGTAGTTCCCACTGCCAGCGCCGTCGCTCCATACTTCGCACTCGCACCGACAACCGAACTTGTGTCATGAATCGCCAACGCCGCCCAGAGCCCAAACTGCGTCTGCGAAAAATTCATGAAGTGGCCGATCAGGGGAAACAACAGCAGCGCGACCGAATTCAATACAAACACCGTGCCCAGCGAGACCGCCATCTCCTCTTCGTTCGCATTCAGCACCGGCCCCATCGCCGCAATCGCGCTTCCCCCGCAGATCGCGGTCCCAAAGCTGATCAGCAGCGATTGCGTCTTACCCACCTGCAGTATCTTGCCTAGCAGCACCCCAACGCTCAACGCGAACGCAATGCTTATCGCGGTATACATAAATCCAGACGCACCCGCGTGCACCACCTCTTTCAGATTCATTCCGAATCCCAGGCAAACCACCGCCGCCTGAAGCATGAACTTCGAGAGCGTTCTTCCTTCCGCCTGAAACGTATGTACCGTACTCAGCCCAAACGCCAGTCCCGCCGCAAGCGCCAGCGGCGGCCCAATTAATCCGCTGGCCGAAACAATGATGCCAATATAGAAAAGATTCTTCTTCCACATGCATTAAGCATGAGCGCGCTCACGCTCTCAGTCGAGAACTACTTTTGAATAGCCGATAACTCCTACTTATCACGCTCATTAGGGATCTGCGGTTGCACCTGCCTTTGCCGTTGCCTGTCCCTTTGTTGTCATCCCGCAGGGATCTGCGGTTTCACCTGTCTTTGCCGTTGCCTGTCCTTTTGTTGTCATCCCGCGGGGATCTGCGGTTGCATCTGCCTTTGCCGTTGCCTGTCCTTTGTTGTCATCCCGCAGGGATCCGCGGTTGCATCTGCCTTTGCCGTTGCCTGTCCTTTTGTTGTCATCCCGCAGGGATCTGCGGTTGCACCTGTCTTTGCCGTTGCCTGTCCTTTTGTTGTCATCCCGCAGGGATCCGCGGTTGCACCCGCCTTTGCCGTTGCCTGTCCTTTTGTTGTCATCCCGCAGGGATCTGCGGTTTGCGAGTAGCTGCAACTTCCCCTTTACTTTGCAAACCTGCATCTCTTCTAACTCGCTCTATCGCCGACATGTCGATTCACCGCAGTCAACCGGTAACGACCGCCCCCATCGCGAACCGCTGAAACGTCGCTGCCGTCCCCGTCACTTCTTCTCCGGCCAACCGCACAAAGCTGAAGTCCCGCAGAATCTCCAACCCCTCCACCGCCGCAATCCGCACCGACCCCAGCCGCAACACCTTATTCACCGCGCAACGCGAAACAAACCCCACCCCCAGTTCCGCCTCCACGCCAGAAATAATCGCCTCCGTCGAATCCAGTTCCATCGCCACCCTCAGCAACCGCAGCGGCAGACCAACCTTCTTCAACGCCCGCTCCACCACCCGCCGCGATCCCGACCCCCGCTCCCGCAGCAGCAACGGCACCTTCGCCAGCTCCGCCGGCGCAATCGCCCCCGCCTTGCGCGCCGCCCACGCATGGTTCGGACTCACAATCAGCACCATCTCATCCCGAACCATGCGCTCGGTCTTCACATCCCGCCGCATCGCCGGCCCTTCAATGATGCCCAGCTCCACCTTCTCCTCTACCACCGCCTCGACAATCCGCTCCGTATTCCCGCTCACCAGCGAAAGCTTCACCTGGGGATACTGCCGCAAAAACGCCCCCAGAATTCGAGGCAAAACATACTGCGCCACCGTCGTCGAAGCCCCCAGCCGCAGCGGCCCCACCACCTCGTCACTCAACGCCGCCAGCGCTCGCTGCGCCTCCACCATCGTCTCGGCCGCAGTATTCGCATACCCCAGCAGAACCCGCCCAGCCTCGGTCAACGAGATCTGGCTCCCATGCCCCTCGCCCCGGGCGCGATCGAACAGCCGCACCCCTGCCTCCTCCTCCAGCGCACGAACATGCTGACTCACCGCCGGCTGGCTCAGATGCAACACCTCAGCCGCCTTGCGAAAACTCATCTCCTCCGCCACCGCCCGAAACACCCGCAGCCGAAAGTTCTCCAAACCACACACCTCGCATCGCCGCAGGTGAACCACCCCCGCCACCCCATCAGCATAAGCCCTGCCGATAAAATCAAATCACCCGTGGCCGAGATCGAAGACCCCAATCCGCTCTCCACACCTTCCCAAGCCCCTCTCGAAGAGCCCCTCGCTCCCGAGCCCATCAAATCCCGCTCCTTCTTTGCCTTTCTCCATCCCTCTGCCACGCACTCCGCCTACTCTGCCACCCTCCTCCTCATGCTCTCGACGGTGTTCTCCGGCGCCCTCGCCCTCGTCCGCATCAAGTACATCAACTTCCTCTTCGGCGCCGGCATCGCACAGGACGCCTACCGCGCTGCTTTCAAACTCCCCGACCTCCTCGCCTACTTCCTCATCGGCGGAGCCGCCTCCATCTCCCTCATCACCGTACTCAACCGCTACCGCGAGGCCGGCGATGAAGAAGGCGGCGACCGCGCACTCTCCGTCATTCTCACCACGATGCTCCTCGTCCTCGGCATCGGTGTGCTGCTCGCCGAAATCTTCGCGCCACAGTACGTTCTGCTGGCGAACAAAGGCTTCCGCAACGACTCCGCCAAAGCCGCTCTCTGCACCACCATGACCCGCCTCATCATTCCGGGACAGTTGTTCTTTTTCATCGGCAGCGTCATGAGCGCGCGCCTCCAAGTCCGCAAGATCTTCCTCTACCAGGCCTTCACCCCACTCATCTACAACACCGGAATCATTCTCGGCGCCGTCTTCCTTCACAGCCGGCTGGGAGTTACCTCACTCGCCGTCGGCGTTCTCGCCGGAATGTTCATCGGCTCAGCCGTCCTCAACACCATCGGAGCGCTCCGCACCGGCCTTCGCTATCGCCCCATCATCGGCTTCCGCGATCCTGCCTTCCTCGAATGGCTCAAACTCTCGCTCCCGCTCATGATCGGCGTATCCCTCGTCATGTTCGACGGCATCTTCCTCAACTACTACGCCTCTCTCCGCAACGGCGGCATCACCCTCATCGGCAACGCCAAGGACTTATTCAACGCCCCCTTCAACGTCATCGGCCCCGCCGCCGGAGCCGCCTCGCTCCCCTTCTTCGCCTCGCTCTTCCAGCAGCGCCGCCTGCACGACTTCTCCGCCTCCGTCGGCCGCTCCGTCTCCCGCCTCTTCTCCGTCGGCATGATCGTCTCCGCCTGGATGATCGCCCTCGCCCCCTGGCTCATGGACCTCTTCCGCGGCGGAAAGTTCAACCACGCCGACGCCGCCGGCACCACGCACCTCTTCAGCATCCTTGCCGTCACTCTTGCTATCTGGGCTGTGCAAGGCATCTATGCCCGAGCGTTCTACGCCGCCAGCGACACCCGCACTCCCGCCATCACCGGCACCGTCATCACCGTGCTTTCCATCCCCATCTACGCGGGCCTCTTCCGCACCCTGGGCCTCCAAGGCCTGGCCATCGCATCTGACATCGGGATCCTCGCCCAGACCGCAACGCTCGCCTTCCTGCTCCATCGCAAGCACCTGGCCCGCCTCAACCATCTCGAATTCACCGAACTAGGCCGCGCACTTCTCGCCGCACTCATCGCCTACATCGCAACAGCAGCCGCAACGCACCTTCTGCCGCCAGTCTCCACCCACCCGAAAGACGCCCTGACAATTGCCGTCGCGAGCATAGTCTGGGCCGCAACCGCAGGCCTAACCCTCGTAGCAACTGGCTCCAAACTCCCAAGCCAGATCCTCCGCCGCAAGCGCACCTAACTCAAAAAATAAAAGGCCGGCCAACGGCCGAACCAAAAAAGATCGGCTCACCCAAACCGGTACACACGCCACGAAGTGGCCGCCTCACGCGCAGTGAGCCCGTCCGGCAGGACATGAATCTCTACTTAGCATCCTCCCACTCCTCATTCCAAGCCGCCTGAATCGCCTCCAAAATGCCCTCATTCGACTTAGCCGGATCCCCCACAAACCCCGGCAACCCCACCACATACTTATGCAGATCCGTAAACCGCACCGAATACGGCTCAATCTCCGGATACGTCTCCTGCAACAAAATCCCAATCTCCTCCGCATTCATCCAATCAATCTCGCGCGCCATAGTCGCCAATCTCCTTCCTCACAGTCTACGGCGAAGCAGGAACACTCGCGCGATAGATCAGTCTGCGATGGAAACGGGGAGGACGGGGCTGTATCGGATTTTCTGCAATCTCTTCTTCCACGCCAAGCACGATCCCGCCGACGATCACTCCACCGAGCACGCCGCTCCCAACGCATCCAGCGACGAACAACGCCACCTCGATTCCTATTCGGATCCACCGTCCGATATGCAGCTCGTGCTCCCGCTCAATCACCCAGACTTCTCGCAAGGCGCTCCGTGGAAACACCAGCCGCACGCCATTCACCGACCGCTCCAAAACGCACGTCAACACACCATCATCGATCGACGAAACCCAGCACAAATCCGGACCCGCCTGGCCCTCGGGAAGCACTTCGATGAGAGCATTCACACGCAACCCTTGCACGCCATCCCATCGGTCACGCCCATCGGCCGGCTGCCCTTGCGCCCCATGCGCAACACTGCACGCCACCAGCAAAACCATCAACCCCAAGCCCAATCCTCTGCCCATCCGCCGCCTCCTGAAGACACTCAGAAGTGCAGCCTATCGTCAGCCAGTGAACCGAATAGCCGCGCCTGGGACACTTTCGCAAGTGTCACACCCGCACCCAAACTCTCCCCACTAAAATCATCCCAGCGGCATCAACCGCCCACTCAAAGGACCACAAGTTTCTCCGCAATTCTCATGCCCCAACCCACTCCATCCCGCCCAGAGATATGGTCCGCCTCTCTCCTCCGCCGCGACCTCAGCGCCCGCGCCCACCATCTCGCCCGCACTCAAAACCTCCTCCACGACATCTCCCCCGGCTCCGAACCCATCGTCATCTTCGGCCGCGACGAGCAAGGCCGCCACGGCAACTTCCACCCCGCATCCGACGCCACCATCTGCGCCAACCCCGCCTGGCTCCGCCGCCTCACCAAGCCCCACACCGCCTCCCGCCGCTCCCGCGCCCGCAACGACTGGCAATGGATGGAGCTCGACTCCGCCAACAGCTCCGACGCCCTTCTCATGAACATCTTCTGCCACCCGCGAGTCTTCAACGGCCACACCCTCGCCCCTGCCGTCGCAAACCTCCTCAACATCGACCCCGCCACCCACCTCTGCTTCGGCATCAACCCCGGCGTCCCCCTGAAAACCATCCGCAAACGCCACAAGGCCAACCAGCCCGCCAAAAATCCGGGTGCCCCAGAGCCTGCCCTGAGCTCGTCGAAGGGTCTCGATTCTGAGACCTGGGTCCTCGAAGCGCCAACGACATCACCCCGCACCGCCACCGATCAAACCCTAACCGACCGCACCGAGATCGATCTCCAACTCGGCAACCTCTTCCTCGAAGCCAAGCTAACCGAATCCAACTTCCAGACAGCCGCCCCCCGCCTCATCGAACGCTACCGCGACCTCGAAATCATCTTCGACCTCACCCGCCTCCCCCAAAAACCCACTGGCGCCATCCAGGGCTACCAACTCATCCGCAACGTTCTCGCCGCCTACGCCTCCGACGCCGGGTTCTGCGTCCTCTCGGACACCCGCCGCCGCGACCTCATCGAGATCTGGTACTCCGTCCTCTCCGCCGTCCACTCCCACACCTTCGCCACACGCCTGAAACTCCTCACCTGGCAGGAACTAGCAACCACACTCCCCCAGGACCTCCAGCAATTCCTCGATGAAAAATACGGAATCGTCCCTGCCAATCGCCACTATTCCCGCAAGACAAGTGGGGTCCACGGTTAGCCGCAATAGCTCAGCGCCGCAGATTTCCATGAATTTTCAGAGATGTTCAAAGGGGTGTATAGTTTCGAGCTGTTCAAGCACCAACTAAATATCGCAACCAACAGGAGAACCACATGAAAGCAAGAATGCTCCTCTTAACCCTAGCTCTGTGCTTTGCTGGAACAGCCTTGAGCTTCGCCCAAAGCCCACAGATGGGAACCTGGAAGCTCGA
>DATMPD010000290.1:0-5901 GCA_035567955.1 Edaphobacter sp. | reverse complement strand
CGAGCCCAGCTAAGGATAAGACGTTTGAAAGCTAAAACCAGATGTGGAGGAGCTGGGCGACGGCCAGTGCAAAGAGGCCGGCGGCTACGTCGTCGAGCATGATGCCAGTGCCGGCGGGGAGGCGTTCGAGCCGGCGGATGGGCGGGGGCTTGAAGATGTCGAAGAGGCGGAAGAGAAGGAGGGAGAGGGCGGCGTGGCGCCAGGTATGTGAATCCAAGGGGATGGCGATGAGGGCGATGAGCTGGCCGGCTACCTCGTCGATGACGACGTGGCCGGGGTCTTCGCGGCCGGATTCGCGAGCTACGATGGTGGCGGCGGGGATGCCGATCAGTGTGGCGATGATTGCGGCTATCGTCGTGCCGATGGCTAATGTGGCGGGGGCTGGGTGGAGAACGTGGGCGGCGCCGTACCAGAGGAGGACGGCGGCGATGCTGCCGTAGGTGCCGGGGCCGGGTTTGAGCAGGCCTGCTCCGAAGAAGGTGCCCACGAGCCATGCCCAGAGGGTTTTCTTTTTGGAGGGTGGATGCAGTTGGACTTTGGAGTTGGCCATTAAGGTCTTGTTGTGCGGAGGCTGACTGAGAGTCTACAGGGGTTCGCTCCCCCACTCCCCCGGAAATGCGTCAAAGTCTTCATTCGATGACGGTTAGGTGTGGACTTTGGTCGGTTGTCGGGCGTTTTATGGGTATTTTCGTGGCAAAGTATTGATTTGGTGTGGGTTATCTTTGCAGTGGGGCTAGCTTTTCTTTAGCCGGGAATGTTGCGAGTGGCTCGCCATTTGTCTTTTATTCTCAGCGGCTTGCGGGTCTAGTCTTCGTCGTTCTGCCGATTGTGTTTGTTGGAGCGGGCGAGCTCTTCGAGGAGGTCGGGGTCCTGGATGGGGGTGGAGATTTTGTAGTCGCCGCTGGCCCATTTGCCGAGGTCGATGCGGCGGCAGCGGTCGGAGCAGAAGGGGAAGTCTTCGCTGCCCGCGAGGACGAGAGTGCGGCAGGTGGGGCAGCGCAGCGCTTTGGTTTTCGGGGTGGACGCCTTCGACATACTCTAAGTTTAATACTTTTCCGTTGCGGGACAAAGTAGTGGGGATGAGCCGTACGCGTCTAATGAGTGCGAGATGGTGAGTGCGAGATGGCTTATGGGCGGGATAGGACGTTCTGTAAGAGGACATGTGCTCTTTGGTTCCTCGGTGTCGTGCTCGTGTCTTTCTCGACTTTGGCGAAGGGTTCAGACGCCAGATCGAAGAGTCAGGCGGTATTGGAGCTGCGGCCGCTGCCCGCGGGCGTTACGTTGCCCGTGGCCGTGGGGCGAACGCTTCGCGCCGGGAAGGTGAAGCCGGGAACGGTTTTTCAGGTAAAGACGACGCAGCGGGTTCCTGTCTCCGAAGACGCCTACCTCAATCGGGGAGCGAAGCTACGCGGCGAGGTGGTGGTGTCGGATGCGGGAGACAAGTCGGCGGCGCATCCTGCGACGCTGACTATCCGGTTCACCCAATTGAGCTATCGGGGAACGACGGTGCCGTTGGTGACGCGGGCGGTCGCGATGGCCAATCTGATGGCTGTCGATGATACGTTTCTGTCGATGCAGGGGGGCGCGGATCGCGGAAATTCCAGTGAGGCGAGCTGGACGACGAGGCAGGTGGGAGGGGAGGAGGTCGTGCGGTCGGGCTGGGTCGGGCCTCTGGTCGGCATCGGGGTGAGAACCGTAGGGAGCGCGGACTACTATGGGGTTTATAGTCTGCCGGCGAAGCTGCAAGGGGAGGATGGTGCGATGGTACCGCGTGCGATGGGCGTGTTTTCGACGACTGCCAAGGGGCTGTATGGATACGACGAGGGGACTGAACTGGAGTCGTCGGGCGGATTGATTACGATCACGAACCCAATGGGACAGGCTGTGATTCGGGCTGGGGATAATCTGCTGCTTGAGGTGGTGGCCGGTCGATAGGGCGAGTTCGATGTCTCAGTGTTGGTGTTGGATGGGAACCAGATCTCGACGGGGCCTTCGCCGGTGGCAGGGTTGAAGCGCTCGTAGCCGCTCGAAACCGGGTGTGGGCGCGGGTTTGACGCCGGAGGCGGGGAGCCGCTGCTTCTAGATGACTGGATGCGAGTCTATGCTGACTTGGCTAGGTATTCCTGCAAGGCATCGTTGATGACGGCGTTGAGTTTGCGGTTGTGTTCTTCGGCGAAGCGGGCCGCACGCAGGTGCAGGTCCTGATTGAGGCGCACATTGAGGTTGCCTTTGAATGGCTTGTTGGGAGTACGGCCTTCTGCCTTGCAGAATTCCAGATACTCGTCAACCGCGCCGCGAAAGTTCTTTTCGAGTTTAGGAATGTCGGCGCCATCGTAGATCACGACGTCGCGAATGCCGAGAATTTTGCCGTGCAGAAGACGATCTTCGGCACTATAGAGAACCGATCCGTCGTAGCCCTTGTATTGCATCGTCTGGCTCATTGGATGTGACCTTCTTTCTTTAGGAATTCGAGGACCGCTCGGACTTGATACGCCTTTAGAAGTTTGCGCGGATGCGGCTCGTGAATCATGAACGCGGCCTCGGGACGAACAAACTTGCGACCGGAGCCGCCAGTTACTTTCAACTCGTAGCCGAAGGCTTGCATCAGCGATTTCAGTTCCGCCCAAGTGAAGTCAGTGGGATGGGACTGGAGACGTTTTAGAGCCTTTTCGTGCTTCGACATTCAAGCTTTACCAGGAGCGAACTTCTCTATGCCACTAAATATAGTGGCATGAGTTTGGAATTACAAGAGAGAAGAAGGGGATGTAGTGGCCGAGTTGAGGCCGGCCAGCTAGGCGGAAGGAAGGATGGTCGCGGAAGAGAGGAGTAAGCATAGACCGGGATAGAAATTAACTTACAGTATCGTGTTCCGCGACGCCCTGCTTTCACGCAGCCATTCGAAGGACATTCGGCAAAGAAAGGCGAGGCTTAGCAAAGCGAAGCCAGCGATCAACTCGACCAAGATAATAATTGGTCCTTCGTTCTCTCTTAAGGACCACCATGGTACGCCCCCAAGATGCTGCGTCATCAAGTCGGCGAGCATGATACCCAGCGGGATTAGCCAGGGCCTCTTGATTCGTAGAAAAACCGAGAAAAATATTGTTGAGATAGACCAGATTCTAAAAAACAATATTCTGTGCGCAAGAGTGGCATCGTTTAGACGGTAACTAGGCCCCTCGCAATCGAAACAAGATGGAATTGGAAAGAAAGCGAGCGCGATGAAAGTCGCAATGACGATGATGATCGATCCGTAACGCTTGATCGAAGCTGGCTGTAGCAATGTTACTCGATGCCCTGACGATTACGTAGCGGCATCCCCTACGCGAGTTTGGCCTGTTGCAATTACCAGATGTTTTGCTGCGGTGAGCCGATGTAAACTTCCTTCACAAGGTGGCTCTACTTACTCTTAGTCCTGCAGCAACCGCGCATTGAAATGCAGAGAGGAGCTCACATGCTGGAAGGTGCTTTGAAGCGTGAGTCCGTGCGCATGGCTCTCAGAGCCGTTCTCCTGCTCGGTGGCGTTTTTGTGTGTGTCGCAGCTGCGGTTGCACAACATGAAGCCGCAGTTTCGGAGTTGCAAGCGCTACCTCCGGGGATAACGTTGCCGGTAAAGATGGAACGATCGCTTCGTGCCGGCAAGGTACAGGTTGGGACACCGATCGTGGTAAAGACGACGCAGAGGGTTCCGGTAAGTGAGGAAACCTATCTTAACGCCGGCGCCGAGTTGGATGGAGAGGTTGTGGCATCAATCGCCGGCCATGGCAACGGTTCGACGCCGGCGACTCTGTCGATTCGGTTCACCCGGCTGCGGTATGGCAAGCTGTCTATGCCGCTCAGGACGAAGGCAATTGCGATTGCCAACTTCATGCAGGTCAACTACGCGTACCTGCCCGCCGACGGGGGGCCTGACATGGGCATTGTCAGCGAGGCGAACTGGTGTACCAAGCAGGTCGGTGGCGATTCGGTTTTTCGAACAGGCTGGGTGGGCCCGGTCTTAGGCGCCGGCGGCCAGGGGAAGGTAGGGCGCGCAGACTACTACGGTGTCTACAGCCTGCCGGAACCTTCACGGAATGATGGCCCATCCTTTCCCCGCGCGTTGGGTGTATTTTCTACGACCGCTGCCGGCTTATACGGTTTTGACAATGGGAATGAGCTCCATTCAACTGATGGGACGATTACTTTGACCGGTTCGGGCAAAAGTGTTGAGCTTCGGTACGGGGACAACCTGTTGCTTGAGGTGATTTCTTCCTCATAGCTTCGGCCCTCCGGATTCGACGCGCCACATGGGCTACTCGAGGATGCGGGCTACTACGTCGTAGTCGTGGGAGTCGGTGATTTCTGCGCGGTAGAAGGTGCCGGGGACGAGGGTTTCGTGGGGGCCGAAGTCGTTGATGAAGACCTTGCCGTCGATCTCGGGGGCGTGGAGTGCGGTGCGGCCTTCCCAGAGGAGTTCGGTTTCTTCGGATTCGCCTTCGACGAGGAGGTCGATCTCGCGGCCTACCCACTCGGCTTTGGATTTGGTGCTGATCTTTTGCTGGAGCTTCATCAGCTTGCGGCGGCGGGACTGGATGGTGCGTGTGGGGACCTTTGTTTCGTCGGGAAGGTCAAAGGCCTTGGCGCCCTCTTCGTCGGAGTAGGTGAAGACTCCGAGCCAATCGATCTTTGCTGCGGTGATGAAGGCTTCGAGCTCTTTGTAGTCGGCTTCGGTTTCGCCGGGAAAGCCTACGATGAACGAGGTGCGGATGACGATGCCGGGGACGATGCGGCGGGCCTTGGCGATGAGGTCGAGGAAGATCTGGGCGTTGCCGCCGCGCTTCATGCGCTTGAGGACACTGGGGCTGGCGTGCTGGAGAGGGACGTCGAGATATTTTGCGATGGTGTCGTGTTTGGCCATCGTCTCGAGTAGGCGTGTGGTGACCTTGTTGGGGTAGGTGTAGAGGAAGCGCAGCCAGCGGAGGCCGGGTAGGACTGCCAGGGCGTCGAGTAAGGTGGCGAGGCCGTCGGTGAAGCCCAGGTCTTCGCCGTAACAGGTGGTGTCCTGGCCGATGAGGGTGATCTCGCGGACGCCTTGCGCGATGAGGTTTTCGGCTTCGGCGATGATGGACGACATGCGGCGGGAGCGGAACTTGCCGCGGAGCTGCGGGATGATGCAGAAGGAGCAGGGGTGGTCGCAGCCTTCGGCGATCTTTATATATGCCGACGCTCTTGGCGTCGTCAGGATTCTAGGGGTTGCGTCGTTGTAGAGGTACTCGGGGAGTGCGGCGGTGGCTCCGTCCCAGGAGGCGCGGGAGAAGCGGCCTTGCTGCTGGCGGAGGTCGCCTTCGGGGCGGCTCGTATTGCCTGCGTCGATACCGATGGGCAGGCTGATGGGCTGATGTGCGATGTGGTCGCCGGTGTGGTTGAGGGGGGCGTCGCCGTGGGTGGTGCCGGTTTCGGCGAGAGATTGGACGATGCGGAGTTGTGGAGCGATCTCGCGGTCGTGCTCGGGGTCGGCGAGTGGGCGCGAGTGCTGCGAGACTGCGCTGGGAGCTCGGTCGATTAGATTTTGATTGCTCACGGCTGCTAATTGCGTGACTTCGCTGTTGGTTTCGACCATGCCGATGGCGTGGGTGTGGATGGTGGCTTCGGGTGTGCCTTGCGGGAGGATGTTGAAGGGGGAGTTGTTGTTTGCGTGGCCGCTGGGAGTGAGGCCGGCAGCGGCGAGGATGGCCTCGAGTTCGCCCGTGCCGACCACTGCATCTACTTCGGGGATGTTCTTTTGGATCTCGTCGCGGTAGCGTTCGACGAGGCAGCCGGCGACGACGATGCGGCTTGCTTTGCCGCCGTTCTGCTGCTTGTGCTGGACCATCTCGAGGATGGTGTTGACGGACTCCTGCTTGGCGGAGTCGATGAAGCTGCAGG
>DATMPD010000289.1:0-7265 GCA_035567955.1 Edaphobacter sp. | reverse complement strand
CTCCAACTACAACGGCCTGCAGGCACAACTCACGCGCAATGCGAGCCGCGTTGCCCAGTTCGGCCTGGTCTACACTTGGTCCCACGCCTTCGACTTCGCAGATAACGGAGCGGGTTCCGGCTCGGGCGGCGTCGCCTTCTCTTACCCCGGCAATTTCTCCCTCAACCGCGCTACCGCCGGCTATGACCGCACCAACAACCTCCAGTTCTGGTGGATCTACCATCTCCCCTTCGGTTCCGGCCAGAAGTTCGCCACGAGCGGTTGGCGTAGTGCCGTCTTCGGCGGCTTCCAGTTGAACGGGCAGGTCAGCCACATCAGCGGCGCTCCCTTCACTGTTGGCTCGAACGCCGTCATCAACGCCCCCGGCAACTCGCTCTACGCCGATCTCGTTGCTCCCTATCACCAGCGCGGCGGCCACGCGCAATCTGCCTCTAGCCAGGTTAGCAGCGGCATGCCCTGGTTCGACGCCACCTCCTTCGCCGATCCGGCCGAGCCGACCAACGCCGGCTGCACCGTACCTTCCTGCATGGTCTCACCGCACTTCGGCAACACGCACCGGAACCAGTTCCGCGGTCCGGGCGTGACCCTCGTCAACGCCAGCATCTTCCGCGGCTTCCACATCTATAGGGAAAGTGAATTCCAAGTCCGGGTAGAAGCCTTCAACCTGCTCAACCACGCCATCCTTCCCACGCCGAACAACGTCACCGTCGGCGGCGCAGGCTTCGGCTACATCACCAGTGGATTCGGCGCCTCCCGCTCACTGCAGTTCAGCGGCCGCTTCAACTTCTAAAAAAAAACATCAACAGGTTGCGGCAGCTCCCCTCGGGAGCTGCCGTTTTCTTTAATCGGAGCCAACCCAAATGGGCTCCTTGCTACAACCCCTTTGCAAGGGTTGACTTTGCAAACGCTTTTAGAGGGCTGGGAGAACACGAGACCACCCCTCGAAAAAAAATTCTTCAAATTTGGCCCAAAAATCGCATGTCAAGCCCCCAAACCACCTAACCCATTCCCAACCAACAACATCCGCGTGCATGTTAGTTATGTCCAATCCGCTATAATGAATATATAGATCAAAAACAAGCGGCCCAGTGGGGAATCTTAGCCACTCTCCGGGGCTAACTCGTTTCGATGGAATATTTTGGACGTAACCACTTTATTTTGAATATTTTACGGACATCGACCTGCCCTAAATCACTCATTTGAAGGGATTTACGCGCGGGCAATAGGGGGTATCCCTCATGAAAAGCGGAACCTGGAGGCTTTACTGGACCTCTGCGTCGAAGGCCCCTGTCTCGATCGTTGTGCCATGCTTCATTTGCACAAAGATGCGATAGCGCCCAGCGGAGGGAAAACCGTAAGGAAACTCCACGGTATTGGAGATTGGATCGCCATGTTGGCCCATCTCCATAGGCATATCCATATTCATCCCTTCATGTCCCGTTGCGCTGTTGTCCCCGCCGTTGGCGAGCATCAAGGCAGCCATCGCAGCAGACCCGTCCGGATGAGTGTGGGCGAACACCGTGCCATCCGTCTTGACGAACGCTGCGTGTCCCGCCATACCCATATACGGCTGCATATCCGCAGCAGGTTTGCCTGCCGCATCCAGCAGACGGAAGCGGAAGGTATACGCAGTATCCGCAGTCAACCCGGAAGGCCGGTCCCACTCCATCACATAGCCGTCGGGAAGCTTGTACGAGTCACCCAGCCGCCCCTGGCTAAGCGGTGGCGGAAACGCCGCCGCATCATCAGGACCGGGATGGCCTCCAACCATATTCTTTGGAACGGAGATTTTCGAGACAAGCGTTTCGGGAAATCCAGAGGCGTGGACGACGTCGCCATACAACGCGTAGTCGCCTGCAGGCATAACCGGCAGCGAGATGCGGAAGTCGCCTGCGCCCGCCAACTCGGGGTGCAGATGAAAGACGGCGTCCATCTCAGGCTCACGAATCGCATAAAGATGCATCAGGTGACCATGGTCTGGCAGGAAGTCGTTATTCGACCGGCGTCGCCGTTCGTTGGCAGGATGAAACGCCCCGACATTGAGATCAAGCACATTGCCCGAAAGAACAGGGTCAACTCGCAAAGGTTGATAAACGTCGAGCGAATAACTCGCTGCTTCGGCATTCCACCAGGTCGCTCCGCCCCATACGAGAAGAGACATGAAGATGACGCTACCCGCAGTAGCCCAAACCGCTAGCCGTCTACGAGCAGGCGACGGAACAGCGCCCGGCTCGAGGCGAGCATCGCGAACCGCTGCAGCAACGATCCCGGCCATACTCACAACCAGAAACAAACCCAGGACTCCGAGAATAGCGCCGAGCCCGCGCTGCATCTTCAGTGTCGATAGAGCGACGGCGGCAACCGGGACTGCAACGGTCTGCTCTCCAGCATCTCCGGAGATCCCGAACCTCACCTGCCAGGAGCCCGAGGCCATCAGCCATAGGCTGCCGGTAAAGAACGCCGGATCGGCGGCAGAGCGTGCCATCGGATCCGAAGCAGGAGGATGTTTCGACGCCTCGCCGGTGATCGGCAGAGGAGTGATGTGGATGCTGCTGATATTCGCACCGCTCGATCGCACCTCGACGCTAGCGACTCCCGGGATGACAGTCGGGGTCCGGATAGTGATGTACAACTTGTAGGGTCCGGCGTTGACGGTTTCATAGACATCCTTGCTGCCGACGTGCGCGTACGCCGCGCTGGTAGCTGCGAGGCAGAAGAGGAGGCAAAGGATGACGCGAAGACGCGCACGAGCGAGCTTCACCGTTGTACACTCCGCATCCAGCGTCCAAAGCTCAATCCGATCCACGCGCTCATGGAGGCATAGATCGCGGTGCGCAACAATCCCCAGTAGAGAGTCGCGCCGTGGTCTGGGTGGAAGAAGCGGCGCAGGCGATCCAATCCATCGGGGCGCGAGTTGTAGTCAAAGTAGATCGTGCCGAAGAAGCGGTTCTCTGATGCCTTGGAGAGGAGAAAGCTGGCGAATGGCCATTCGACGATCGTCAGGACGGCGACGAAGAGGAACCCTGAGGCTAGAGCGACTCTCCAGGGCTTCCATGCGGTGGTTTTTTGCCATAAAAGATCGAGAGCGAGGGCGGGCACGACGATGAGGATGGGGAACTTTGCAGGCACCAGGTGGGTGACCGGGTTGAAGACGGGTCCGAGCTTTGGTTGCGCTGGAAAGAGTGGAAAGATCAGGATCTCGGCGATTGCGAAGATCATATAGACTGCAGCGGTCGAGGTGGCCGCCCATTTGTATCGCGACGCCTGGGACAGGATTGCGAAGACCAGCGGCAGCGCGATTCCCATGGCGGTGTACGCGAGGACGGAGTGCAGCTGCACGTCCCAGGTGTACTCCATCAGGAAGAACATCTGGCCGGAGACGATGAGGCCGCCGACGTAGAGGAAAAGACGCTGCAGCCTCTGGTACGTCTGTTCCCCGGAGGGCGAATCGTCGGCCATGGCGCGGTTCATTGCGGCGAGGATCAGGAACAGGATGCCGACGGCAACGGCGCGGACGCCGAGAATGAGAAGCGTATGGGGTGGACTGACGATTTTGACGTCGAGTCCGTAGGCCGCGTGCCACCAGTTGTCGAAGGGCGCGGAGGTGATCATGGCGATGCCTCCCCAGGCTGCGATGAACGCGCCGAGCGGAGCGCGGAACCCGAGCACGTTGACCGAGGCTGCCTTCAGGTCCCCGGAGCGCCCGAAGGTGTTGATCAGCATCAGATAGCCGCAGATGATGGCGGCCATGACTCCGCAGGCCTGGATCGCAAGGTGTGCCGGTGTCCAGAAGGTGTCGCGGCCGATGGAGCGATGCCAGGAGACGTCCCATGCACCTCCAATATTGGCTAAGGTGACGGCAAGTGCGCCGAACCATAGGTACCAGGGGACCCGCGTTCGCCCTGAGGAAACCTGTGCCACCTGGGTTGAGAGTGGGATGCTGGACATAAGCCTCGCAGTTCTGGCGTTATCTTATAACGTGGTACCCCCCTCCCCCCTATTGCCCGCGCGTAAATTACTTCAAATCAATGGTTTACGGCATGTCGGTGTCTGCAAAATATTCATAACAAATGGGTTGCGTGCAAAATATTCCATTGAAACGAGTTAGCCCCGTGGGGTGTTTGTTTCCCCACGGGGCTTGCTTGTTTTTGATCTATATATCCAGTATAGCGGATTGGACATAACTAACCTGCGCGCGGATGTTGTTGGTTGGGAAGGGGTTAGGGGGGTTGGGGGCTTGACACGCGATTTTTGGGCAGAAAATGGCAAAAGAAAATAACTGCCACGGCAAGCGCAATAGAATGAGTTGTTTCGGGCTTCGGGACAGCCTTAGAGTTAGTGGGATCGACATCGGCGGGTTTTATTGGGCACAACTGAACGCGGGGCTTTCCGGGAGCAAAGGCTGAGGTTGAAATGTCCGAAGGGTCGTAGCGGGGTGGGCTTCCTCGGGATCCTTCACTGCGTTCAGGATGACGGCAGGAAGTTGTAGCGGCAATGGCGCATTGCGAAGGCAATACCTTCGCGCTCGTTAGTGGGCGGCGGTGGATTTGCTGGCGGGTTTGAAGCTTTTTGTCAGGAGGACTAGTGGGGCGGCGATCAGGGTGATGACGCCGATGATGTGGAAGCAGTCCATGAAGGCGAGGAGTTGGGTTTGGGCGTGGAGCTGCTCGTAGACGCGGCCGTAGGCGGCGTTGAGGGCGTCGGTGGGGGACCAGCCGTGGGTTTGCAGATAGGCTGCGGTCTGGTGGATGTTCTGCTGCAGGGCGGGTGAGGATGCGGCGATGTTGCCGCCTACGGTTGACTGGTGGAAGTTCTGGCGGCGCTCCGAGACGGTGGTGATGAAGGCTATGCCGAAGCTGCCGCCCCAGTTGCGGAAGAAGTTGGTGAGGGAAGAGGCCTTGTTGTTTTGCGCGGGGCTTAGCTGCGAGTAGGCGATGACCGAGAGGGGGACGAAGAAGAAGGCGTAGCCGAGGCCTTGCAGGGCGCGGGCGAGGGCGTAGTGGCGGTAGTCGGTGTCGAGGTTGAAGTGGCTGTAGTGGAGGAAGGAGATGCCGACGACCATGACGGCGCCGAAGAGGAGGATGCGGGGTTTGATGAAGCCGCGCTGGACGAGTTGTGCGCCGACTGGGGCGAGAAAGGTGATGACGAGGGCTCCGGGTCCGAGGACGAGGCCGGCGTCGATGGCGCGATAGCCGTAGAGGGACTGGAGGAGCTGCGGGATCATCGTGGTTGACGCGAAGAGGCCGAAGCCGAAGACGAAGTAGAAGACGTTGGCGATGGCGAAGTTGCGAACCTTGAGCATGTGGAAGTCGATCACCGGGTCTGGGTGGCGGAGCTCCCAGAAGACGGCCGTAACCAGGCAGCCGATGCCGATGACGAACATCCAGGTGATGAAGCGGGAGCCGAACCAGTCGTCGATCTGGCCGCGGTCGAGGAGGACTTCGAGGGCGGCGGAGCCCAGGCCGATGAGGGCGATGCCGATGCCGTCGACTTTCAATTTGCCGGGTTTTCCGTTGGTTGTGGTGGTGCGGACGGTCTTGCGCTCTTCGGCGTAGGAGTCGGGGTCGTGGACGAAGCGGTTGGTGAGGAAGAGGGAGAGTAGGCCGATGGGGATGTTGATGAGGAAGACCCAGCGCCAGTTGTAGTTGTCGGTGATCCAGCCGCCAAGAACGGGGCCAATGGCTGGAGCGGTGACGATGGCTACGGTGTAGAGGGCGAAGGCGGAGGCGCGTTTGGCGGGTGGGAAGGTGTCGACGAGGATGGCTTGCTCGACAGGAGCGAGGCCGCCTCCGCCAATGCCCTGAAGCACGCGGGCGATGAGCATGATGTTGAGGCTGGGCGCGATGCCGCAGAAGAACGAGGTGATGGTGAAGAGCGCGACGCAGGCCATGTAGTAGTTTTTTCGGCCGAAGACGCGGGAGAGCCAGGCGGACATGGGGAGGACGACGGCGTTGGCGACGAGGTAGGTCGTGAGGATCCAGGTGACTTCGTCGTAGGAGCGGCCGAGACCGCCGGCGATGTAAGGGAGAGAGACGTTGGCGATGGAGGTATCGAGCAGCTCCATGAAGGTGGCGAGGGTGACGGTGAGGGCGATGACCCAGGGATTGATGACGGGGCGGGATTTTGGTTTGGCGGCGGAGTCGAGTTTTGGCGGGGCTGGGGGTGCGACTGGAGGTGCTGTTGCTACGGGTGGATCTAAAACAGCCTGACTTGCCAAGGTGACCGTTCCTTTCCCTCGCCTCAACAGGCAGATGTGAGTGGCGCCGTCATCCATTCCGTCATGGATTTATATATGACGATCGTCCTTTATCTAGAATCTGATGTTTTGAGAGGACGGGGAGGTTCAGGAATTTCCCTTTTTTTGAGGGGATGCCCCTCAGGATTTTCGGGAGCGGGAGGAGGTTTTGGAACTGTGGCGCTTCGACACTGTAGTACGGGAACGGCCAGGGGTCTTTAACGGAGTGCGCTCAACTTCGTTGCGGCGCATCGTTGCGGCGACTGCGGAGAGAATTTCGTTGGAGAGTTCGAGGTCATCGACTGCGCGGGAGACGATGAGGGCCCCGACGAGGCCGGCATAGGTTGCGAGCGCTTTTTGGCGGCGAAGACTCTTGGAGTTGCCTTCAACGTTGCGGGAGAGATAGTCGAGGAAGGGGCTCAATTCGTCGGTGAAGGCGCGGCGGACGGGCGGGGCCTGGCGAGCGATTTCAGATCCGAGTGCGGCCATGGGGCAGCCGCGACCGGCGCCGTCGCGATGTTTTGGCGTGAGATATGTGGCGGCGAGCGCTTCGAGGGGATTGCCGGTGGCCTGGTCGATGACGTTTGTCCAGTTCTGCTTCATTCTTAAGACGGCGCGTGCGCAGGCCTGGGCTACGAGGTCTTCCTTCGATTTGAAGTGGCCGTAGAAGGCACCGTGGGTGAGGCCGGCCGCCTTCATCAGGTCGGCGACGCCGATGCCGTCGATGCCGCGCTCGCGAAAGAGCCTGGTGGCTACGTCGAGGATTCGCTCGTGATTTTCGGCTTCCTGGATGCGGCTTACTTTCATAACTTTCCTTGCCGGAAGCGGTTTTGCCGCCGACCTTATTACGCTTTTCTCTCAGTTCCTATTATATGACGATCATCATTATTGGTGTCGGGAGTCTATGTTCGTCACATTAGGCTTAGCGGCGCCTGAATTTTCGGATAGAGTAGACGTACTTTAACAATTTCCAGCTTTGACGGGTTTCAAGATGTGCGGTCTCGCAATGTCTTCGGCGGAGCTTCATCGA
>DATMPD010000288.1:0-4119 GCA_035567955.1 Edaphobacter sp. | reverse complement strand
AAGGGGAAGGCCCCCGCATGTGCCGTCGCATGTTCTTCTTGAGAATGGGTACACCCATCATGCTCTTGCTCTACCATCATGCTCTCGCTAATAGCTCAGTCCAGATCGAAGTCCCGCAGCGGCCGCTCCGTCAGCGGACTCTCCTTCGCCTTCTTCACCGCTTCCGCGAACTTCTTCGCCAGCACATCGTCCTTGTTCTTCTGCGCATCCACACTCTGCGCAAAGATCGACTCCCGCCGCGCATCCGCCTCGCGCAATGCCTTCGCCGCCTCGCCAAAGTCCTCAAACATCTTCTTCTTCGGAGCAGCCGTATGCGCAATGATCGCCCGCGTCACCGGATCCACCTTCAGCATCGCCCCACAATCCGGACACATCACCTCAAACGGCTGATCGCTCAATCCCATCGCACACCTCACCCATCCATTCTAAAACCCACCGGCCCCCACCCAAAGCTCACAGCCCACCGTTCACAACCGAACCACCACATGCCCTGGACATTGGTTCCCCGCCACTCCAACCAGCCGCTCCACCAAACCCTCCCCATATTTTGCGATAAACCAGATCCCGGCCAGCACGCGCTCCTGCGGATGACCGTCCGGAAACACATTCAGCGTAATCGCCTCGGCGTGCTTCCGCAGGCTGGCCTCTTTTTGCAGCTCAAACGTAGCCGCCATCCTCCGCAGCCGGTTCATCTGGTACAGCATCTTCGACCCCGACACCTCGGCCGCACGCCCAAGGCTCTCATCCATTCCACCCAAATAATCCGTCAACGCCGCCAATTCCGTCTCCACCGCATTCCCCACTGCGGCCAGCTTCCGCTTTGCTGCAATGGGCATCGCTCGCGCGCCTAGCCGCTGCGCCAGTTCGTCCGCCGTAGTCATCGCATCCGGCAACTGGACCTCGTCCTTGTCCATCACCGCGGCAACCGAAGGCTCCAGCAATGTGGCGCTCAACCGCGGCAGCACCGGCGTAATGCGTCCCAGAATCGCCTCATACAACACTGCACTCTGCGCAAAGTAGGCAATCTCCGCCGGCCCGCCAACATACGCCGCCGTCGGCAGTAACGTATCCTGAAACACCGGCCGCAGCAAAGCATTCGGACTCAATCGCTCCGGCGCCGTCTCCAGAATCGCAATCAAATCTGCAGAAGAATAGACGCGAGTACCAGCCTTCCACTGCGGATCCCCATTACCCGATGTCGTCCGCCGCAGAGCCACGCGCTCGCCCGTCGTCTCATCCAGCAGAAACAGCATCGAGCCGCCCTCCGCCACGAGGACCTGCGCGTGATACCCAGCCTTTACTAACTCCTCGCTCCGCGCAATCGACGCCGCATGCAACTCATCCGCATGCTCAATCGCATACCGCAGCGTACGCGCTCCCAGGGCATGAAAACCGCGGGAAGCCGCATCCATCACAATCAAACCCTCTTCTGCAAAGATGCGAGCCATCAAGCGTCCAAACGCCAGCGCCAGCGTAGGACGCGTCCCATCAGAGTCGGCTAGATAACACTCCCGCAGCCATTCACTCACCGGCGCAAACTCGAGCAATTCACTTGCCCGATCCAGCACAGCCTCCAACTCCGGCCCTGGCACCACCCCACCCACTGGCACCGCATGACCAACCTTCAACCCCATCCGCAGCGTCTCTACCGAAGTCTTCGTCAGAAGCGAAACCTGATCGACCTCTTTCAGATCATGATCTTCCGTAGCCAGCCAGAACACCGGGACATGTTCCACACCGGTAGCTCTGGTCGCTTCTTTGGCCCTTGCAACTGCCGTCGCCGCCTTCAGCAGAGTCAGCAACGGTCCGCCAAACAGCACCACCTGTTGCCCCGTCACCACCGCCCGCGCCCCGGCCCGCAACTTCTCAATATTGGCCTTCGCGATATCACTCGCGCCGAAGGCCACCGCCTCGCCATTCAGCAAATCCGCGAGCCGTCCGGCATGCTCCACCGGCACCGCCTTCCCCCGCCAGCTTCCGGCAAACGGCTCTGCCCCGTACCACCGCCGCACCGGCGCGTCGCCAGGGCCATCTGCCATCGCAACATAGTCGCGATAGATCTGCGATACATGCGGCAACACGGTGATCGGAAAACATTCCACACTCATCGCGAATCTATCCTCAATCTCGGTTCACAGTGTCCCTGCGACCCTCAGCATAACTTTTTCCGCGCATCTCGTTGGATGCCTGCCATCTAAGTCTAGATGCAGGATGATACTTTAGCCTTATGGCTGCCCAAATAAAGACACCCATCGCCTCCAAACCCTCTGCAAAGAAAAAATCCTCCTCAAACCCCAAGCTGATCTCCTCCAAACTCGCCTACCGAGGTAAAGTCTTCTCCGTCTTCACCGACACCGTAGAAGAACCGGGCGGCAACATCAACGTCCGCGACGTCATTCGCCACAACGGTTCCGTCGTCATTCTCGCTGTCGACGAATCCAACAACCCCAACGACCCCGACATCATCTTCGAGCGCCAGTACCGCCATGCCGCCGGCCAGTTCCTCCTCGAGCTTCCCGCCGGCCGCGTTGAACCCAAAGAAGCCACACTGGCTGCCGCCAAACGCGAACTGATTGAAGAGACCGGCTACCGCGCCAAACGCTGGATGCTGCTCACAAAATACTTCGCCAGCCCAGGCTTCCTCGGCGAATGGATGCAGATCTACCTCGCCCGCGACATCCGCGAAGGCGTCTCCACACCGGAACCCGACGAGAACATCGAGGTCCTGCGCCTCCCCCTCTCCGAGGCTCTCGCCCTGGTCGCCGCCAACAAGATCCACGACGGCAAGACCCTCATCGGTCTCCTGCTCTACGACGCCGCCCGGCGCTCAGGCCGCCTCTAGCGGTCCTCCGGCATCGCTAACCCTCGGGTTCCATCGACGCCGCACGCCTCGCTCGTCGTAGGGACGCCGCGAGACAAACTTTGCAATTTCCACAATGTCGGTCACATCACCGAGCACGCAAGTAACCAAAAATCGATCGCTGACCAAAAAAATTACAGCGGGCAATTTCTGCGGAAAACTTCCACTCCTGCTTTTGCGTCACAGTCTCTTGAGTGAGCGCCGCTACCGTTGAAGTACTTTCACTTCGCGGCTAGCGAGATTCAGACACGAAACAAGGGAGTGGCTCCATTGGCACAATATAAAGGCACCGTAAAGTGGTTCAACAACGCAAAAGGTTACGGCTTCCTCGGCCGAGAGGGCGGGGCAGACGTCTTCGTACATTACAGTTCCATTCAACGCGAGGGGTACAAGAGCCTCAAAGAGGGCGACGAGGTTGAGTTCGACATCATCCAGGGATCTAAAGGTCCCCAGGCCGATCAAGTCTCTCGTCTCAAAGAAGTTAGTCACCAGGCAAACCCATAGTTTGGTTGGTGACTAACCGTCGTTCCTGGCGCGGCACCTCCAACCTGCGTCCTTTCGACACGCACTGCTCTCCTTGAGTCCCTCTGCTGTCTGTTGCATACTGACGTCAGAGTCCGAATTCGCCCACGAACTCTGATCGTATCTCCATGGAAAATATCTCGATCGCCCGCCTGCTCGAAGAAACCGCTTCCCTGCTCGAGATCGACGGCGCCGATCCCTTCCGCATCCGCTCCTACCGCCGTGCCGCCGAGGCAGTCGAGCAGCAGACCACGCAACTCGCCACCCTCGCCGACGACCCCAAACAGCTCCTCGCCATCGCCGGCATAGGCAAAGGCATGGCCGCCAACATCCAGGCGCTCCTCTCCACCGGTACCCTTCCTCTGCGCGAAGAACTTCTGCAAAAATACAAACCCACCATGCTCGAACTCCTGCGCCTCCCTGGCATGGGACCCAAGACCGTAGCCCTCGTCTGGTCTGCCTGCCAGGTCTGCGACATCGACTCGCTCGAAGCCGCCGCCAAGGCCGGCCACCTCACCAAACTTCCCCGCATGGGAGAAAAGTTCGTTACCAAGCTCCTCAAGGGCATTGAGGACCACCGCAAAAACTCCAGCCGTTTCCGCATCGACAAAGCCCAGTACCACGCCGACGTCATCAGCGATCTCATCCGCGAATTCCCCGGCATCGACGAGATCACCCCCGCAGGCTCTCTCCGTCGCGGCCGCGAGACCGTCGGCGACCTCGACCTCCTCGTCACC
>DATMPD010000287.1:0-3779 GCA_035567955.1 Edaphobacter sp. | reverse complement strand
ATGTGGATATTGCATTAGTCCGGTGCGTGATCTGAGAGTGGTCTGTGTGGTGGAGGAGCCGACGAACATCGCGACGATTGAGAAGACGCGGAGTTATGGAGGCGTATATCACGTACTGCATGGGACTCTGTCGCCGATTGGCGGGGTAGGGCCGGAGCAGTTGCGGATTGCGAATCTGCTGACTCGTTTGGGTGAGGTGGATGAGGTGATTCTGGCTACCTCACCGACGACCGAGGGTGAGGCTACGGCTGGGTATCTTGCCCAGGAGATTCGCAAGACAAATGCCGATGTGAAGGTGACTCGGATTGCTACTGGGGTTCCGGCGGGGAGCGATATTGAATATGCCGATGAGGTGACCATGTCGCGGGCTATGGAAGGGCGACGGGAGATTTAGTCACGACTTGTTTAAATTTTAAATAGCATGCGGATGGTATAAGGGTCCTATGAATGGGATGTTGAGTCGTCGTGGTTTTCTTCGTCAAAGTTTTGTATTTAGTGCTCTTGCCAGTTTGGGTTCGCTGCCTACTTTTGCTGCTGGTCTTGAAGGCAAACTAAATCCTGCGGCGAAACAATTATTGATCTTGGGTGACTGGGGTTATGAGGACTATACGGCGCAGAGCCGCGTTGCGGCTGCGATGCAACGGTATGTACGTGGGCATGGGATCAAGACCGACGCGCTGTTGATGCTGGGCGATAACTGGTATGGACCGCTGCCGGATGGAGTAAAGGACAAGCGTTGGCAGACGCAGTTCGAAGAGATGTATCCGAAGAGCGCGTTCAACTGCCCGGCGTATGCGATTCCGGGCAACCATGATTATCAGACGATGCCGATGAGCAAGGTGGCGGCGGAGTTGGAGTATGCGAAGACGGGCGGGACCCGGTGGACGATGCCTTCACTCTGGTACCGGTTTGAGTTTCCGGCGAAGAAGCCGTTGATGACGGTGATTGCGCTGGACAGCAATATGCCTCATGAGGACGGAAGGCCGAACAAAGGCGTGGACTTTACGTTGACCCCGGCCCAGCAGGCAGAGCAGTTGGCATGGCTGGCGGCGGAGTTGGAGAAGCCGCGCACGACGCCGTTCACGATTGCGATGGGGCATCATCCTATTTTTTCGAATGGTCCGCATGGGGATCATAAGGTGCTCGTTCGGGATTGGGAGCCGCTGCTGCGAAAACATAAAGTTCACCTGTACCTCGCCGGCCATGATCACGATATGCAGCACCTAGAGTTTGAAGGGCACCCGACTTCGTTTATTTTGTCGGGTGGCGGTGGGGCGGATCTGTACAAGTTGAAGATCGACGCCGCGGAGCGGGGGCCGTATGCGCAGAGGGTGTATGGGTTCAGCGATCTTGAGGTGACGCCTGAGATGCTTACGCTGCGGCATCTGGATGAAAACGGCCGGGTGTTGCATGCGTTGACGAAGAAGGTGGATGGGACGGTTGGGGTTGTGGGTTGAACTAGCGATGCGGCTATAGCGGAGGGGTGGCGGGAGTTTACCGGTCCGCGTGACTCATCTATCACTCATCAACTCATCGATAGCTGCTTTGACCGGTGGCATGGTCGAAGACGAGGGTCTCTGCTACCTGCACGATTGCGCCATTGATCGCGGCCATCTCCTTTGTGACTCGGCGAATCTCGTACTCCGGTATTCCACTGTCGCGGAGCACAGCCAGCGCGTCATTCAGATTTGGGAACTGCTGTGGATCGTGCCGCGCCTTGCAGTCATGGGTTGAGATATAGATCGTCTCTTCTGCCGAGTTTCTATAGATTCGATAGCGGGTCAAAACGCCCTCCCTTCCCTCCTGCCGGCACTCCTCGAATTGCGGCAGTGGTAGTGAAGCATATCGGCAATCCTGTGGCGAAGATGAGCTTGGCACCCATAAAACTTTTCAGGCGGAACAGAGACCGAGCCTCATCGATATTTCGCGGCCAGCTCCAGGGCGATTGCTTCGTCCTCCTCGTCGGAGATGATCTGCGGTGCGAACTGAGACGGGGCGGACTTCTGCGGTCCAGGTTCAAGCACAGCCTCAGGCATGGCGTTGAGAGCGAGACTGGCGATCCAACGTTCCACGTACCTGCTTGCATGGGCGCGTCCGCAGAAGTGCCGCGTGCGCCGCATCATCTTTGGATCCCACTTCGGCAGAATCACCAGGTTGCCGTTTCTTTCGTACAACATTACCCAGTGGTTTGCGAATGACTTCTGCATGTCGCACTCTTCGCATTTACAGGTCTGGATCAGAGACATCGATCTTGTCCTCTCTCGTCCTCTCGCCGATTTGGCACAGTTGTTCACACAGCGCCGCGGCTGCAAGACTCGGCCCGCAGAGGCGACACTGCTGCTATCTTTATCGGCGGCGCGATTTATTTCGCTACGGCAACCTGTGGCATGCGGAGATTGCCGCCGGTCATCTGGTTGGGTTGATCTAGATTTAGCAGGCTCAGGATGGTGGGGGAGATGTCGCGCAGGCTGCCTCCCTCCCTCAGCGTGGGCTTGCTGCCCTCTTCGGTGATGTAGAGGAAGGGGACGGGGTTGGTGGTGTGGGCGGTGTGGGGGCCTCCGGTGGCGGGGTCGATGAGCATCTCGGCGTTGCCGTGGTCGGCGGTGACCAGGAGCGAGCCGCCGCGCTGCTTGACAGCGTTATAGATGCGACCTAGCTGCGTGTCGACGGTTTCCACGGCTCGGATCGTGGGTTCCATCATGCCGGAGTGGCCGACCATGTCGGCGTTGGCGAAGTTGACGATGATGACGTCAAAGGCGGTGTCGCTGACGGCCTTGATGACAGCGTCGGCGATGCCGGAGGCGGACATCTCTGGCGCGAGGTCGTAGGTGGCGACCTTCTGCGATGGGACGAGGGCCCGGTCTTCGCCGGGAAAGGGTTTCTCGATGCCGCCGTTGAAGAAGTATGTGACGTGGGCGTATTTTTCAGTCTCGGCTACACGGAGGTTGCGGAGGTTGGCCTGGGACATGAGGTTGGCGAGGAGGTTGTCCATCGATTCGGCGGGGATGACGATCGGGAGTTTGAAGTTTTTGTCGTACTGGGTCATGCAGACGTAGTGGAGGTCGGCGGGGGTTTCAGAGAGCGGGATTTCGGCGTCGAGCTCGGCGGCTTTGGGGAGCTGGTGGCCCTGGCTGCCGACCGGATCGCCGATCAGGCCGGAGCGGCGGGTGAGGACGCGGGTGATCTGGCGGACGCGGTCGGCGCGGTAGTTGAAGTTGATGACTACGTCGTGGTCCCGGATGAGGCCGATGGGATGGTCTTCAGCGTTGATGCAGGTGAAGGGCGGGATGAACTCGTCGGTGATGTTGTTGTTGTAGAGTTCTTTGATTCGGGTGACTGGATCGGGATAGCGTCCGCCTGCGGGGGAGCCGGTGACGAGCGCGTCGAAGGCTTGTCTCTCTTTTTCCCAGCGGAGGTCGCGGTCCATGGCGTAATAGCGCCCGCTTACGCTGGCGATCTGGCCTACTCCGACTTCGCGGAGCGTTTGCTGGAGTTGCTGGAGAAAGCCCAGGCCGCTGGTGGGCAGGGTGTCGCGGCCGTCCATGAAGGCGTGGATAAAGACGTGGGTGAGCTTGTGTTGTGCGGCCATACGGATGAGGGCGTCGAGATGGCGCTGGTGGGAGTGGACGCCGCCGTCGGAGAGCAGGCCGATAAGGTGGAGCGCTCTTCCCTTTTGCGCGGCCAGCTCGTAGGCGCGGACCAGGGTGGGGTCGGTATACAGGCTGCCGTCCATGATGGCGGTGTCAATGCGGGTCATGTCCATGCGGACGATGCGGCCG
>DATMPD010000286.1:0-9631 GCA_035567955.1 Edaphobacter sp. | reverse complement strand
TTTCGAAGAGCGCTGGCTTCGAGGTCCACGTTGAGATTGGCGGCGACGAAGTCGGTCCACACGGTGTAGAGCATGAAGCCGAGGATGACCGCGTAGGTGGTGCCGATAATGTTGAGCTGCCACCCGATCAGGTCATTGTGCACCTGACGCTTTTCGCGGGGCCACACGCGGTTCAGCGCGGCCATAAAGAGCATCGAGCCAGCGATTGTGAGGGCGAGAACGAGGATGTTTAGGGTGAGACCCAGCATGGAAGCGATGTTCTCCGGACGAGTTCCAAGCTTATCGAACTTTTGCCGGAGTGGTTCGACTGGAAAGCGCCGCCTTCGGCTGAGGACGGCGCTTTCGTTTTGGCGATGCGAGTTTTATTCGGTGGCGTCTTGGCTGGTTTTCTCCGCAGGAATCTTCTCGGGTGTGGTGAGGGGTTTGGTGATGTCGTCGAGGTAGTCGGGGGTGCCTTCTACGCGGACGAGCGAGGGGAAGCGTTCGCCGTCGTGGTAGTCGAGGTCGGCGGTGGTGACGAAGGTGTCGCCCTGGAGGATGAGGTGGATGGGTTCGGTTTTGCCCTTGGCTTCTTTAATGGCTGAGCGGAGAGCTTCGCCGGAGAACACGTTGCCGTTGACGGCGATGATCTTCTGGCCGGGGAAGAGCTTCGCCTTGTCGGCGGGGCCGCTCCAGCGGACGTCGGAGATCTCGCCTTCTCTATTGACGCGGAGGCCGATGGAGTACCAAACGTCGATGCCGCCGCCGCGACGGCCGCCGGTGGAGGCGATGGTGCGCGCGGATTTGGTGGGCTTGTCGGTGTAGACGAGCTTGTAGCCGCCCTGCTCGATGCCGGCGAGGTCGGCGTGGGGGTTGATGGCGTCGATGTGGTCGCGCATGAAGGTGGCCCAGTCGTATTTGGCGACCTGGTTGAGGTCGGCGATGAGCTCGTCGCGGTTGTAGGTGACGATGAGCGGGCCGGTGTTGCCGCCTTTGGCGAGGAAGATGTGGAGGAAGTCGGTGAGGGATTTTTTGTTGTCGGTGAACTTGCGGATGAGGGTGTCGGCGTCGAGCCAGAAGAGTTCGCCCTCCTGGTAGTAGTCCTGGCCGCGCTTCCAGTTGGCCCAGGCGGGATTGCCGCCGCGGAGGATGCTGGCGGCGATGGCGGTGTCCTCGGTGGAACGCCAGTCGCGGCCGGGTTTGTTATCCAGATTTGCGGCGGAGGCGGCTAGCATGTCGCGATACTGCTCCTGCGACTTGAGGCCGGAGCGGGCGGCTAGGACGTTGCCGAGGTATTGGGTCATGCCTTCGTAGACCCAGAGGAGCCCGCCCTGCTGCATCTTGGCGAAGTCGTCCTGGTAGAGGTTGAAGGGCCGGCGGTACTTGCCGTTCCAGGAGTGGGTGAACTCGTGGGAGAGGAGGTCGGCTTCCGCTAGCTGGTGAGCGGGGTCGGCGTAGCCTTTTTCGCCTACGCCGTTGTCGGAGGACTGGCCGTGCTCGAGGCCTTCGCCGCCGGCTACGTCGGAGAGGGTGAGGAGGAAGTGGTAGACGTTGTAGTGGCGCGAGGCGTAGGCGGCGCCGGTTTCGCGGACGAGGTTGTTGAGTTCGCTGAGGAGCGCGGGGCGGAGCTGGGAGTCTTCGGGGGCGTCGGAGACTACGTCGATGTAGTGCTTCGGCGTGACCTCGGGGGCGAGGGCGAATTCATGAAAATATTGCCCGGTGATGACGGGGGAGTCTTCGAGTTGCTCGACTGTGGTGGCGGCGTAGTGGGTGGTGCCGCCTTTAGGATGTTGCGGATCGTAGCCGTCAGTTGGGGTGAGGGCCGTGCCGATGCCCCAGCCTTCGGGGACCTTGACGGAGGGCTGGATGGGGATCTCTTTTACTGGTGTGTTGGCGGGGTAGAGGAGGAGTTTTTCCCATTCAAGGACGGCGAGCTTCTGGGTGACACGCGCGGTGACGATGCAATCGAGGTGGGCATGGAGGGTGGTGACGCCGGCGGGGACGGTTACGTGGAACTGGTAGAGGTCTTCGTCGTCGCGACGCCAGGGGAGGACCTTGCCGTTGGCGGTGAAGACGACGCCGGTGATCTGGTCGACGGGGCCGGTGGGGCGGTGGTTGCCGGGAATCCACCTGGGTGTGGTGAGAGAGACCAGGCCGGGCTTGACGGGGATGTCGACGTCGGCATGGTAGAGCTTGCGAGGGGCGTCGGAGAGGTCCGCGGTGATCTGGATGGGGGGCTTCTGGGCTTCGAGGAGTGCGGGTGCAGCGAGCAGTAGAGCCAGAGGCAGGAGGGTGTGGCGGACGATCATGAGCGGGGCTTTCCTCTCGAGGTGAGGTTGGTATTTTAGATATTACTTAAAATAGACGAAGGGGAACGGTGTGGGGACGCAGGCCGATTTTCGTGGCTGCGTCCCTTTGTCGGGGCTGGTCAGGATTGGAGGGCGGACTCGATGGCGGCGATGATGGCGGGGTCGTCAGGGAGAACTTCGGGGGAGAAGCGGACGGCTACGTTGCCGTTACGGTCGATGAGGAACTTTTCGAAGTTCCAGAGAATGCCGGGCTCGGGATTGGTAGAGGCGCCGTTGTGCTTGCTCGTCAGGAAGCCATTGAGGTTTTCGCGGAAGCTGTCGCGGGTAGGGCCGATAGCTTTGGGTTGCGCTGCGATCAGGGATTTGTAGAGGGGGTGGGTGTCGGGGCCGGTGACGGGGATCTTCGAGAACATGGGGAAGTCGACGCCGAAGGTGGAGCGGCAGAAGGTTTGGATGTCTTCGTTGGAGCCGGGCTCCTGGGCGCCGAAGTCGTTGGCCGGGAAGCCGCAGACGACGAAGCCGGAGTTCTTGAAACGGGAGTAGATCTTTTCGAGGGCGTCGTACTGGGGAGTGAGGCCGCACTTGGAAGCTACATTGACGAGGAGGAGGACTTTCCCGCGGTAGTCGGCGAGCGAGGTGGCTTCACCGGTAATTTTGTTGACGGGAATGTCGTAGATGGGAGTGGTGGGCATGGATTCTCCTGATGCGGGTTTTCAATTAATTATAGGCGGGGCTGGGATGGAGGGGCTTGTGCGGGAGACTCTGTGGGCGAAGGATTTGCTGGAATCTCTATGGCTTTTTTACGAGGAGGCGCAAGTTTAATGCGCGCGGCCGGTAGATGAGTTGACAGAGGCGTTACGATCTAAATTGCATGTCCCTAACAGATTCAATTATTGGAAGACCTTTAGCTACAAGTGAAGAGCGTGCCGAGCATATCGGCGTCGCGGCCGGAATACCTATCTTTGGCCTGGATGGTCTGACGAGTGCGGCGTACGGACCAGAGGCTGCGATGACGCTGCTGATCCCGCTGGGGGTCGCCGGCGTGGAGTACGGATGGAAGATTATCGCGGCGATCTTAGGGTTGCTGACGATCGTGTACTTCAGCTACCGGCAGACGATTGCGGCTTATCCGGGTGGCGGCGGAAGTTACACGGTCGCGACGGAGAACCTGGGCGAGAAGCCGGGGCTGCTGGCGGCGGCAGCGCTGATGATCGACTATATTCTGACAGCGGCAGTTGGAATCTCAGCGGGCGTGACGGCGCTGACCTCGTCGGTGCAGGGCACGCGATTTGCAGCACTGCAAAGTCATACGCTGCTGATATGTCTGATCATTCTCACGATACTGGCGCTGGTGAATATGCGGGGCGTGAAGGACACGGGGACCGCGTTTATTCTGCCGACGTTTCTGTTTGTTGGAACGCTGCTGACGTTGATTGGGGTTGGCATGTGGAAGACGGTGCTGACAGGTGGCCATCCGATGCCGTTGGCTCCCGTTCCTCCTCCATTGCCGGCGACCGTGGGAGCACTGGGAACGTGGATGCTGTTGAAAGCGTTTGCGAGCGGATGCGCGGCGATGACTGGCGTCGAGGCAGTGTCGAATGGGGTAATGGCGTTCGGCGAGCCCAGAGTGAAGCGGGCGCAGCGAACGCTGACCGTGATTATCGGGATACTGATGGTGCTGCTGTTCGGGATTGCGTATCTGGCGAAGGCGTACCGGGTGATGCCGATGGAACCTGATGCCACCGGCTATCAGAGCTTGCTGAGCCTGTTGGTCACAGTGGTGTTCGGGCGTGGCTGGTTCTATTACCTGACGATGGGCAGCGTGCTGCTGGCGCTGGCGTTGAGCGCGAATACCGCGTTTGCCGATTTTCCGCGGCTGACGCGAGCGATTGCGATGCATGACTATTTGCCGCATGTGTTTATTCTGCGTGGACGGAGGCTGCTTTATTCGCATGGCATCTATGCGCTGACTGGATTTACGGCAGTGATCCTGATTCTGTTTGGCGGCGTCACGGACAGATTGATTCCGCTGTATGCGATTGGAGCGTTTCTCGCATTTACGCTATCGCAGTCCGGGATGGTGGTGCACTGGTTGAAGATGGACAAGCACCCGGGGCGTCTATGGCATGCGTTTGTGAATGGCGTTGGTGCGGTGGCAACGGGGCTGACGACGATCGTTGTGTTGGTTGCGAAATTCAGAGCCGGAGCCTGGGTGACGGCACTGCTGGTGCCGACCCTGATTGGGATCATGTGGGTGGTGAAGCGGCACTACACGCGGGTGAAGCGGGAGATGGCGGACAGGACTCCGCTGAACCTGGTGAACCTGCAGGAGCCGATTGTGGTGATTCCGATGGCGCGGTGGGACCGGATCACGGAGAAGGCGATGCGGTTCGGGCTGCTGTTGTCAAAGGAGATCAAGGTGGTGCATGTGCACTCGGATGACGAGGAGGGCAGCCTGGATGAGGTATGGGACCAGTTTATCAAGGAGCCGATTGAACGAGCAGGTCTGCAGGAGCCGGAGCTGGTAACGATTCCGTCCACTTACCGGTTTATTATCAATCCTTTGATGGATTACATTCTGGAGCTGGAGCAGAAAAATCCGGGGCGGAAGGTGGCGGTGCTGCTGCCGGAGCTGGTGGTTCGGCACTGGTGGGAGAATGCGCTGCATAACCAGCGGGTGCAGCTGCTGAAGCTGCTGCTGCTGCTGAAGGGGAATCAGAGGATTGTGGTGGTTAATATTCCCTGGTATTTGTGATGGTGATGGAGACCGTGTAAATACAGGGGGGTCGCGGGAATTTGTAGTGCTTTTTGATGGTGTTTTTGTGGTGAATTTGTGGTTTTTTGATGGTGGAATGTGGTGTTTTGACGGTCGCTTTTCGCGGGTCGAAAATTTTCCACTTTTCTAAACTTTATTTTCGCTGGGGCTGCTAGACGGGCTGGGGCTCGTTGCGTTGATAGGCTGGGGATAGTTCGCGGAGACGGGCTACGGCGGCGGGGATGATCTTGAGGGCTTCGTCGATCTCTTCTGCGGTGGTGAGGCGGGAGAGGGAGAAGCGTACGCTGGCTCGGGCGCGGGCGGGAGAGAGGCCCATGGCGGTTAGGACGTGGGAGGGCTCGGCGGCGCCAGACTGGCAGGCGGAGCCTCCGCTGGCGGAGATGCCTTTGAGGTCGAGGGCGATGACGAGGGCTTCGGCTTCGAGGTGATTGAAGTAGAGGTTGCTGGTGTTGGAGACGCGGGGTGCTCCGGCTCCGTTGACGCCGGTCTCGTCGATCTGGGAGAGGATGCCTTGTTCGAAGCGGTCGCGGAGGGCGGTGAGTTGGGTGGGGTTAGTGGCGGCGTGGAGATGGGCGGGAGCGGTCGGGCGTCCGCCCGATGCCCACATCTCAGAATCGAGATATGGGGCACCCGGATTTGTGACTCCACCGGGGTTTGTGGGTGTTCCGCCCGGAGTTGTGATGGTGTCGTTGGCTAGCCAGGCGTGAGCTAGTTCGGCGGCTTTGCCCAGGCCTACGATGCAGGCTACGTTTTCGGTTCCGGCGCGGCGCTGGCGTTCGTGGGTGCCTCCGTGCAGCATGGGGGCGAGGCGGACGTTGCGGCGGACGAAGAGAGCGCCGATGCCTTTGGGTGCGTACATCTTGTGGCCGGAGAGGGTGAGGAGGTCTATGTGCTTGAGTGGGCCTTCGGCGCTTAGGTCGAGGGGGAGCTTGCCGGTCACCTGGACGGCGTCGGTGTGGAAGAGGGCTCCGGCCTGGTGTGCGATGGCGGCTAGTTCGGCGATGGGCTGGATGACGCCGGTCTCGTTGTTCGCGTACATGATGCTGACGAGTTTTGTGTTGGTGCGGAGGGCGGCTTTGAGGGCGGCGGGCTCGATGAGGCCTTCGGGGGTGGAGGGGAGAAAAGTGACTTGAACTGGAGGGCTGAGGGCTCCGACTCCGGTTTTTTCGAGGGATTCGGCGGCGTGGAGGACGGCGTGGTGCTCGAGGGTGGTGGTGATGAGGTGTGCGGGGGCGGTTTGGTTGGAGAGGACGCCGAAGAGGGCGAGGTTGTCGCTTTCGGTGCCGCCGGAGGTGAAGACGATCTCGGAGTTGAGGCAGTGGAGGAAGCGGGCGACGGCGGAGCGGGCCTGCTCGACAGCGCCGCGGGCGTGCTGGCCTTGTTGGTGGATGGAGCTGGCGTTGCCGTAGTGCTCCATCCAGAAGGGGCGCATGGCTTCGAAGACTTCGGGGAGTAGAGGTGTGGTCGCGTTTGCGTCCATGTAGATTCGGCGCATGGTTTTATTTTACCGTGTGGGCGAAATGGCGATGCTTGTGGTCGGTCAGTTTGATAACTTCTAACACAGACCGTCGTGGTCATGAAGGGACGGTGTGCATGGAAAGTGTTTGGTTACTTTGGTTCGAGCAACAGCGAGAGGTTGGCGAAGACACCGAACTTCTGATCGGCGTATATCGCACTGAAGATAGCGCGAAGGCAGCTGTCGAGAGGGTCAAAGACCAACCCGGTTTTCGAGATTACCCACAGGGTTTTGGAATATACGAACACTTCCTCGACAAAGATTCTTGGACAGAAGGATTCGCGCGAGTCTAAGCCGGACAGTTTTCCGGTTGGAGATTTTTCCTGTGAGTGGAAAGCGATGCCGCGAGACAAGAGAGCATACCCCAGGGGCTAAAGCCCCTTTTCTTTTGCGGCCCAGAGAGACCCAAGGCTAAAGCCTTGGGCTACCTAGAGGCCAAGGCGACGACAACTGCCTAGAGGCAAAGGCGACGGGGACAGCGATTGGTCTGCGATCCTTTTGAAGCGTGAGCTAGTTGTCTTTGTCGTGGAGGAGATGATTTGGGATTGTGTCGATGCGGTCGAGATACTTGGTGTGGACGTGTGGATAGTCTTCGTACTGCTTCCGGACCGGATTATTGCCGATGTAAATGAGTTGATTCCTGAAGTCGTCGTCGTTTCGAATACGGTGCTCGTGATAACCGCTGTGCCAGATTTTTCCGGATGTTTGTTGCCGTGCAGCGAAGGAATAGCCGCCCTTGATGCATTGAACGCACTTTGCCGTCGATTCGTTTATGGCGGGCGTAATTAAAACATGGATGTGATCGGGCATAACGACGAAACCGTGCAGTTCAAAGCGCTTTCTGTCCCGTTGCTGGAAGAGCATTGCGATGAAGAGCTCTGCGTTGGCTGCGCGTTGGAAGTGGCGATGTTGCTGGAAGGTCGAGATCGTGATGGCGTATGTGCTCTGCTTTTGCCGGATTGTAGCCATGGAAGAGAAAGCATACCCCAGGGGCTGAAGCCCCTCTTTGTGGAAACGCTAGAGAGGGCCAAGCCTGAAGGCTTGGCGTACCTAGAAGCAAAAGCAGATTCCTCCGCTACGCTGCGGAATGACAAACAGAAGAGCAGGCAACGGCAACGGCAACGGCAAAGGCGACGGCAACAGCAAAGGCAACGGCAACAGCAAGGCAACGGCAACAGCAAAGACGACGGCAAAGACAACGGCAACCCATTCTTCACGATGAGACTGTGAAGGATGAGCCGCCGGGCTTATCCCGGCCACCCAGGTTATTTCAAGGCGGTGGGGGTGGAGGGGCCGTAGAGGAGGCCGTTGAAGAGGAATTTGAAGGTGGCGTGGGGTTGGCCGCGGAAGGTGATTTCGGGGCCGTAGAGGAGGATTTTGCCTTTGCCGAGATTGTCCTGGGCTACGGCGATGGAGTTGTTGAGGTAGGTTTGGCCCCAGGCCCAGCCGCTGTCTAATAGATTTCCTTCGCCGTAGTAGGCGACGGTCGAGAGGCCCTTGGTGGATGCGTCGGGAGCGGCGCGGAAGGCTGGGCTGTTGTCGAAGAAGACGTCGACGGCGGAGGGCATGCCGTAGGCGACGGGTTGGGTGTTGTCGACCTGCGCGCGGATGAGGGAGCCGGGGATGTAGAAGCGCTCGGAGGGTACGGGCTGCTCCTTGCCTTTGACGACTTCGGTGAGGGCGTCGTGGAGGGGGAGGTGCATGTTGGTGTAGAGCTTCGTGGAGCTGCCGATGGCGAGGAGGGTGCCGCCGTTTTCGACGAACTTCTGGAGTTGCGGGATGGTTTTGTCGGCGGTGATGCGGCCTAGCCAGGGGCGAAACTCGGCTGGTATTTGTTCGGGCTTGGGTTGCGCGCCGAAGCGGTTGCCCGGGCCTTCGGCGGCGGCGACTACGGCACCGTCGGCGAGGACGATGTCGTCGAAGGTGGCGTTGAGGTTTCCGGCGTCGATGGTCTGGGGATAGATGACGGTGAAGGGAAATTCAAATTGTTCGAAGAGCCAGCGTATCCAGCCGGAGGGCATGGAGCCGCCGTACTGGTCGTAGAGGGCGATGCGGGTGGGATGGAGTTGGAGGGCATCGCCGGTGGGCTTGGTGGTGAGGGCGATTGCGTTAATGCCGAGAGTTTTGGTCGCGGTTTCGAGCAGGTCGCGCGACTGCGGCGAGTAGGGGATGTAGAGGGCTCCGGGGGCTAGAGTTTTTCCGCCTGCGGATGTTGGTTGCTTGAGCCAGTAGACGGGGAGGTTGGCTTTGAGGAGGCGGTTGGTGAGGGTGTAGGCGTCGTTGTATTCGTGCGAGACGAGGTAGCCGGCGGGTTTGGAGACGCTCGTGATGGTGCCTGCGGGTGGTGCGGCGAGGTCGGTGGTGATCTTTTCGAAGGGGCCGGTGAAGCCGGTGTAGAGACGGTCGAAGGTGACGCCCATCTGGTAGGCGAGAGTCCAGCCGGTGGCATCGTAGGGACGCGTGGGTGGGGCGCCGGGATAGGCGAAGTCGTTGGGATGATCCTGCGGTTCGAGCATGTCGAGGATCTGGGGGCGATAGGCCTGAGCGCAGAGAATGATGAGCGAGTTGGCGGGATAGTGTTTGCCATCGACTTCGAATGGGGCGGTGGCGCGCTCGATGGTGACGCCGGATTTGATGAGAGTGTTGACGAACTTTACGGCGGTGGGGAAGTCGGGCTGGTCGGCGGAGAGGATGTAGCCGCGGGGGTCGCGGTGGGCGGGGTCGTGGAGGACTGTGGTGTAGAGGGCGGCGGGAAGGCCGGTGGGGCGCACGAAGGGATTTGCTTCAGGTGCGGGAGTGGGCGGGGCGGCTTCGGCTGAGGCGGCAGCGTTGCGGCCACCGTTGCGAGTGGCTCCGGCTGCGGGTGCGGCTTTGATGGCTGCTGCTTCGAGGGCTTCGATGCGCTTGGGCGTGATGGTCCAGGAGTCTTCGCTGCCGCGCTGGATGGAGTTCTTGCCCATGACGTAGGTGTCGTAGAGGACGGTGGTGCGGTTGCGGGAGGCGTAGTCGAGGATGGCGCGGTTGTTGGTCTGCTCGTAGGCGATGGACTGG
>DATMPD010000285.1:0-6115 GCA_035567955.1 Edaphobacter sp. | reverse complement strand
CTGCGAAGTCAGATACTTGCCCAGCTCCATCTGATCCGTAAACTTCGTGTAGTTCGCCGGCATCGTGATCCCCAGCGGCGGAACATCGCTCGCCGTCGTACCGTGCGACTCAGCCGGACTCTGCATCATCGCCACTTCAGGTCCCTTCCCGGAAGGATCGGTCGTCGTGCAGCTCACACTCTGCGCCGTCGCACCCGTCTTGTCGGTCGAAGCGCACCAAACCGGCTTATCGCTCGAAGGCCCCGCCCACGCCATGTTGTAAATCTCGCTCGTCGGCCGCAGATTCACCGCCGGATTGCGATGGCAGTTCAAACACCACTCCATTTGGAGCGTGTTCTGCTGATACATCAACGGCATCTCATCCACGCGCCCATGACAACTCGCGCACCCGATGCCTTTATTGACGTGAATCTCATGGTTGAAATAAACGTAGTCCGGAAGATCATGCACCCGGATCCACTGGATCGAAGCTCCCGTCGCCCAGCTCTGCCGCACCGGCTCCAGCAGATCGGCGTTCGTCCAGATCTGCGCATGGCAGTTGATGCAAGTCTTCGTCGGAGGAATGCCCGCATACGCTGCCTTCTCCACCTGCGTATGGCAGTACTGGCACTGCAATCCCAGCCCTTCAACGTGGTGCTTGTGGCTGAACGGTACCGGCTGGTCTGGCCGCTGGCCCTGCCGCGTCACCCACGGCGATCGCTGTAGCTGGTCCAGGGTTACGCCGAGCGCGATGACGATTACGCCGGTCAATACCAGGCTGAATCGAGCCAGCGCGTTCGAACTGCGGTCAAAAACTTGCGCCATGAGTGCGTTCCTGCTTCCTCTGCATTACCTTCGGCTAGGGATTGAGAGTTGCCTGCGATGGGTTGTTACTTCCTGGTTACATGCCCGGCGTTGGCCGCCGGCGGTTGGGGAGTCCGCGTTGGTCTGCCCGTAATTTTCGTCTCTAATAAACATCGAGTATAGCAGCGGAAAACTGCGAACTAAACCACACGCTCCTACTCGCAACTGTTTTTTTACCTGCAACATCCGATTATCGAACTCATTGGCACGCCACCTGCACAACATCTCGTGCACTGCTGTTGATTGGGCAAAAATGACCACTACATCTACCCTGCCCGAAACGTATCGCACTTGTAAATGCGAACCAATCTAGTCCGAATTTCAAAAGCAGTTGTCGATGCCCGGTTGTCCGTTCTCCGTTGGTTTTGCCGGAGCCCAATCATGCGGCATCCCTAAACTACGTCCCAAGCGTACATGCAGAAAGGACTGCGGTTTCAACTGGCAACTGAGAACGGACAACTGACAACTTTCTGATACCGTCAACCTATGCCGCGTCCGCTCAACAGTCCTCGGCCGCCCCGTTATGATGCTGCGAAGGCCGTTTTGGATCTATCCTCCGCCGATTCCAAACTGGGCAAACTCATCGAACGCGCCGGCCCCTTCACCATGCGCGTAGCCAGCGCCCAATCACCCTTTGAAGCCCTCGTCGAGAGCATCATCTACCAACAGCTCCACGGCAAAGCCGCCGCCACAATCCATCGCCGCATGATTGAATCCTTCGCGCCCGCCCTGACGCTCGAAGCCGCAGGCACCGGAGCCCATCCCACTCCGCAGCAACTCCTCGACTGCCCCAACGAGCAGCTCCGCGCCGCCGGCCTCTCCAAAAACAAGATGCTCGCCCTCCGCGACCTCGCCGCCAAAACCATCGACGGCACCGTCCCCACCCTCGCCCAGATCCGCCGCATGTCCGACGAAGCCATCATCGAGCACCTCACCCAGGTCCGCGGCATCGGCCGCTGGACCGTAGAAATGCTTCTGATCTTCCGCCTGGGCCGCCCCAACGTCCTCCCCGTCGACGACTACGGCGTCCGCAAAGGCTTCGCCCTCACCTTCGGCAAGCTAAAACCCACCGACAAAGTAACGCCCATGGACCTCCCCAAACCCGACATCATGCAACGCCGCGCAAAAAAATGGCAACCCTGGTGCTCCGTAGCCAGCTGGTATCTCTGGCGAGCCTGCGACCTCGCCAAACCAAAAATCTAACCCCTGGATTTCTGACTTTCATCTCTCTTCAGCTCCACTTCAACTTCGATCTAAACTGCCGCCAAGCAAAATGCACCGCTCCATCACCGCCCTCCTCCTTCTGCTCATCACCATCCCCATCGGTCTCGCCGTACGCCTGCTCCCACTCGGCCTACCCTGGTTCCTCTATAAATACCTCGGCTCCATCCTCTGGGCCGTAGCACTCTATTGGTTCCTCGCGACACTCCTCCCAAAACTTCGCCCGCAAGCCGTAGGAACACTAGCCATCACAATCGCTACCCTCCTCGAACTAAGCCGGCTCCTCCCTATCGCCCCCATCGACGCCTTCCGCTTAACCTTCGCCGGACAAATCCTCCTCGGCCGCTACTTCTCCCCCAAAAACATCGTCGCCTACGTCCTCGCCATCACCCTCGCAGCCACCCTCGACCATTTCTTCTTCCCATCTGCCTCAGGGGCCAACCAGCCATAAATATGGTAGCCTGATGCCATGAGAACGACCGTCGACATCCCTGACTCAAAATACCGCCTCCTGAAGAGCAGGGCCGCGGCAGAAGGAACGACCGTCAAGGCGATGGTCATGCGTGGTGTCGACGTCGTGCTCTCCGAAGAGAAAACTCCGCGGCGGCGCAGACTCAAACTGCCCATCCTCAAGTCGAAGCATCCGGCAACCCTGGAGATCGACAACGAGCGCATCTATGACCTCATTGGTTTTCCCTGATATCAACGTCTGGCTCGCCCTCGCTTCGTCTCTCCACGTGCACCATCAACAGGCAAAACGGTGGTACGACTCGCTGGAGGACGAGGATTTAATCTTCTGTCGCTTCACACAACTCGGACTCTTGCGGCTCCTCACCACGCAAGCCGTCATGGGAACCGACACTCTGACCCAGCGGCAAGCCTGGCACGTCTACGACGCCTTTCTAAAGGATGGAGGCAGTCGGTTTCTTTATGAACCACGAACACTCGAGGACAGCTTTCGCACGTTATCCCAGCGTTCCTCGGCTTCGCCAAAAGATTGGGCAGACTCCTATCTGGCTGCATTCGCCCATGAGATCGGCGCAAAACTGATCACCTTCGACAAAGCGCTCGCGGCCAGGTCAAAAGAAGCCATCGTCCTCTAAACCTTGTCGCTCTTGCCCTTCTTATTGGCCATCCCCGAAGAGCCTGCCCTGAGCGAAGTCGAATGGGGGATCTGCTGTTGCAGCTAAGTGCTATTACCTCCTATTAACATTCCCCAAAATTGGATCACCCTCTCCCACCCAACCCCACCAACCGCGATACCCTCTAAGTAGTCTTTATGGCAAAATCCCGAACCGCAGCCAAGAGCCCGAAGCCTCAGCCCTCCCCAGCCGCCGAAGCCCCGCGCTTCGTCTGCATCCACGGCCACTTCTACCAGCCCCCCCGCGAGAACCCCTGGCTCGAAACCGTAGAGGTCCAGGACTCCGCCGCCCCCTATCACGACTGGAACGACCGCATCACGGCCGAGTGTTACGCCCCCAACGGCGCCTCCCGCATCACCAACAAGCAGGACGAAATCATCCGCATCATGAACAACTATGCGCGGATCAGTTACAACTTCGGCCCCACCCTCCTCAGCTGGCTCCACGACAAGGCCCCTCGCACCTACCGCATGATCCTCGACGCCGACAAGTTCAGCGCCCAGCGTTACAGCGGACACGGCTCCGCCATGGCTCAGGTCTACAACCACCTCATCATGCCCCTCGCCAACAAGCGCGACGCCCTCACCCAGATCCGCTGGGGCATCGCCGACTTCGAATTCCGATACGGCCGCAAACCCGAAGGCATGTGGCTCTCCGAAACCGCCGTCAACCGCAGCGTCCTCGACCTCATGGCCCAGGAGGGCATCAAGTTCACCGTCCTCGCTCCCGTCCAGTGCGCCCGCGTCCGCAAGCTCGCAAACCCATCGAACATCGCCACAGACCCGCCGAACATTCCCGCAGACGCCTCATTGTTGTCATCCCGCAGCGCAGCGGAGGGATCTGCTTCTTCTATAGCCGCCGTTCTAACCACCGAAGAAATCGAAGCCGAAGAAATCTCCTGGACCGAAACCCCCAACGCCACCGTCGACCCCACCCACCCCTACCTCATCCGCCTCGATGAAGGCCGCACCATCAACGTCTTCTTCTACGATGGTCCCGCCTCCCGCGCCATCGCCTTCGAAGGGCTCCTCAACAGCGGCGAAGACTTCGCCAAACGCCTCCTCGCCGGCTTCCACCCTCTCGCTCCCGGCGACCCCGAATCCGCCCAGATCTCCCACGTCGCCACCGACGGCGAAAGTTATGGCCACCATCACAAGCACGGAGAAATGGCCCTCTCCTACGGCATGCACACCATCGAAAACGGGCAGCAGGCCCGCCTGACCAACTACGGCGAATTCCTCGAAAAATTTCCTCCCCGGTGGGAAGCCGAAGTCGCCGAAGATACCTCCTGGTCCTGCGCCCACGGCATCGAACGCTGGCGCTCCAACTGCGGCTGCAACGGCGGCAAGCCCGGCTGGAACCAGGAGTGGCGCGCTCCACTCCGCGAAGCCCTCGACTACCTCCGCGAGGCCACCGCCCCCCTCGCCGAACAACTCGCCCGGCCCCTCCTCAAAGATCTCTGGGTCGCCCGCGACGCCTACATTCAGGTCATCCTCGACCGCTCCCCCGCCACCATCATCAAATTCTTCACGCAGCAAGCCACCCGCGAGCTCACCGAGAACGAACGCATCACCTGCCTCGAACTCCTCGAGCTCGAACGCCACACCCAGCTCATGTACACCTCCTGCGGCTGGTTCTTCGACGAGATCTCCGGCATCGAGACCGTCCAGATCATCGCCTATGCCGGCCGAGTCCTTCAACTCGCCGCAAAATTATTCGGCCAGCCCGGCATCGACCTCGAGAAAAACTTCCTCGACATCCTCGCCAAAGGCAAAAGCAACATCCCCGAGATCGGCGACGGCGCCGAAGTCTACCGCCGCTACGTCAACAGCATGCAGATCGGCCTCGAACAGGTCGGCGCCCACTACGCCATCAGCTCCATCTTCCGCAACTACCCCGAGCATGGCGAGCTCTTCTGTTTCGACGTCCATCGCGAAAGCCAGGAGACCTTCAACTCCGGCCGCGGCCGCGTAGCCGTCGGACGCGCCCTCATCTACTCCCGCATCACCGAAGAGAACGAGGACATCTGCTTCGCCGTCCTTCACCTCGGCGACCAGAACCTCTCCGCCGCCGTCAAGCGCTACAACTCTCAGGACCCCGCCGAAGTCGAAGCCTTCCACACCTTCTCCACCGAGATCGGCACCGCGATTCGCCGCGCCAATCTACCCGAAGTCATCCGCCTCATCGACCGCTTCTTCGGCCAGGGCGAGAATGGTCAATCCCCCATCGCCTACTCCCTCACCTCGCTCTTCGCTGACGAGCAGCACCGTATCCTCAACACCATCCTCAACCAGACCATCACCGAGATGGAGGACTCCCTCCGCAAAATCTACGAAGACCACGCCTCCCTCCTCCACTTCCTCACCGAAACCGGCATGTCCGCCCCGCCCGCCCTCGCCTCTGCCGCCCGCTTCGCTATCAACGCCAGCCTCCGCCGCGCCATCGAAGCCGAAAACTTCGACCCCGCCGACATCGAAACCCTCCTGCAGCGCGCCGAAGCCGACCAGGTTCCCCTCGACACCCAACTCCTCGGCTTCACCGCCGCCCAGCGCATGAAGCGCGCCATGGTCCGCCTCGAAGCCTCCGCCGCGGGCGACCCCTCGGCCAACGGCGCCCTCACTACCGCGCTCCTCATCGCCGAAACCATCCACAAGATGCCCTTCGAAGTAAACCTCTGGCAGGCGCAGAACATCTGGAACGACCTCCTCCGCCGCAGCGACACCAACTACTGGACCGCCGAGTGGAAAGAGGACTTCAAAAAACTAGGCCGAGCCATGAACATCTCCGTCGACCAGCTAGTCATCGAAGAAGGCGTCAGCGCATTCTGACCGCTCGCACCGGCGACCGAAATATATCTTCGACGCGCTAGTATTTTTACTAACTGCGTCAACCCTCCGATAGCGCTATGC
>DATMPD010000284.1:0-3795 GCA_035567955.1 Edaphobacter sp. | reverse complement strand
CGAGCAAAAGGCACAACCATGAGCGCACCCCAAACATCACCAAAGACACTCTTCGAAAAAGTCTGGCAACAGCATCTCGTCGCCGAGCCCGCAGGCGAACCCTCGATCCTCTACATCGACCTGCACCTCGTCCACGAGGTCACCAGCCCGCAGGCCTTCGACGGTCTCCGCATGGCGGGCCGCAAACTCCGCCGCCCCGACCGAACCATCGCCACGGTGGATCACAACGTCCCCACCAGCAGCATCGAAGACCGCCTTCACATCGTCGACCAGATCGCCTCGAAACAAATCGAAGCCCTGCGCAAGAACTGCGCTGACTTCGGCGTCGAACTCTACGACGTCCAGTCCCCCAATCAGGGCATCGTCCACATCATCGGCCCAGAACTTGGCCTCACCAAACCCGGCATGACCATCGTCTGCGGCGACTCCCACACCAGCACTCACGGGGCGTTTGGAGCTTTGGCGTTTGGAATAGGCACAAGCGAGGTCGAGCACGTCATGGCCACCCAAACCCTGCCGCAGGACAAGCCGAAAACCTTCCGCATCAACGTCGAAGGCACGCTCCCCATCGGCGTCACCGCCAAAGACATCGTCCTCCACATCATCGGCCAGATCGGCACTGCCGGCGCCAACGGCCACGTCATCGAATATGCCGGCTCAGCCATTCGCAACCTCTCGATGGAAGGCCGCATGACCATCTGCAACATGAGCATCGAGGCCGGAGCCCGCGCCGGCATGATCGCCCCCGACGCCACCACCTTCGCCTACCTCAAAGGCCGCCGCTTCTCGCCACAAGGTGGAGCATGGGACGAAGCCGTCCAGCACTGGTCCGAACTTGTAACCGACACAGGAGCAATCTTTAACCGCGAACTCACCATAGCCGCCCTCGACATCACCCCAACTGTAAGCTGGGGCACGTCGCCCGGCATGGTCACCGGCGTTAAGAGTACCGTCCCCTTGCCCGACCCCACCGCCTCCGAAGCCGACCAAAAGGCTTTCGAACGCGCGCTTGAGTATATGGACCTCAAGGCAGGTACCCCAATCGAACAGATCGCCATCGACCGCGCCTTTATCGGCTCTTGCACCAACGCTCGCATCGAAGACCTCCGCGCCGCCGCTTCCGTCGTTCGCGGCTATCACGTCGCGACGACGGTCCGCGCCATGGTCGTCCCCGGCTCGCAATCCGTCAAAGCACAGGCCGAAAAAGAAGGCCTCGACAAGGTCTTCACCGAAGCAGGCTTCGACTGGCGCGAACCCGGTTGCAGCATGTGCCTCGGAATGAACCCCGACATCCTAGCCCCCGGCGAACGCTGCGCCTCTACCTCCAACCGCAACTTCGAAGGCCGCCAGGGCCGCGGAGGCCGCACGCACCTCGTCAGCCCACAGATGGCCGCCGCCGCCGCCATCACCGGCCACTTCACCGACATCCGCAACTGGAAATTTAAGAACAGCCGTTAGCTTTTAGCCGTTAGCTAAAAGCTAACGTCCAAAAGCTCCAGCACCACCAAAGATCGACTCAGGGAGAAAGCCCATGCATCCCATCAACGTTCTCACCAGCCACGCCGTCCCGCTCGACCGCCCCAACGTCGACACCGACCAGATCATCCCCAAGCAGTTCCTCAAGCGCATCGAGCGCACAGGCTACGGCGACTTCCTCTTCTACGACTGGCGCCGCATCCAGGATGGCCCCCACGCGGGCGAGCCGCACCCCGACTTCGTCCTCAACAAACACCATCACAAGGGCGCGAAGATCCTCATCGCAGGAAAAAACTTCGGCTGCGGAAGCTCGCGCGAGCACGCCGCCTGGGCCCTCACCGACTTCGGCTTCCTCGCCGTCATCGCACCCAGCTTCGCCGACATCTTCTTCTCCAACGCCGGAAAAAACGGCATGGTCCTCGTCCGCCTCCCCGAGTCAGACGTACAGACGCTGATGCAGCGCTCAGAAAATAATCCCGCACACAAGATCACCATCAACCTCGAAGCCCAAACCATCACCGACGACCAGGGCTTCAGCGCCCACTTCGACATCGACCCATTCCGCAAATACTGCCTGCTGAACGGCCTCGATGACATAGGCCTAACTCTCCGCCACGAAGCCGAACTCGACAAGTACGAAGCGAAGCACGACACCGAATTCTGGCTGAAACCCCGGGCCATCTCCAGCAACTAGCTCTTAGCTCCATCCGCTTTTATCAGTCTTTATCACTTTGATCACTGTTTCACCTTAATCCGAATTTATCCGCGCAATCCGCGGTCGGCCCTTACAAGAGGAGTCAATGTCCAACGAAATCAATCCAAAGAAAAATTCCATCGTCCTCACCGAAGGCCCGTCCCGCGCCGCTGCCCGCTCCTACTTCCGCAGCGTCGGCTTCAGCAAGGAAGACCTGCACAAGCCGATCATCGGCATCGCCAACACCTGGACCGAGATCGGCCCCTGCAACTTCCATCTGCGCAAGGTCGCCGAGGCCGTCAAGCAGGGCGTTCGCGAAGCCGGCGGCACGCCCATGGAGTTCAACACCATCACGATCCACGATGGCATCACCATGGGAACCCAGGGCATGAAGGCTTCACTGATCTCCCGCGAAGTCATCGCCGACTCCATCGAACTCGTGACGCGGGGAAACAGTTTTGACGGCATCGTCTGCATCGCCGGCTGCGACAAGAACATGCCCGCCGCCATCATGGCCCTCGCTCGCCTCGATATCCCCGGCCTTATGCTCTACGGCGGCAGCATCGCCCCCGGCCACCTTCGCGTTGGCCCCGACGGCAAACCACTCACCGGCCAGCTGTCGCAGACGAGTGGCCGAGAGATAGAGATCACCATCCTCCAGGTCTTCGAAGGCATGGGCGCACACGCCGCCGGAAAGATCAACGACGCCGAACTCGAAGCTCTCGAAGCGTCCGCCTGCCCCGGCCCCGGAGCCTGCGGCGGTCAGTTCACGGCCAACACCATGGCCATGGCGGGCGAGTTTCTCGGCATCTCGCCGATGCAACTCACCGGCGTCCCCGCCATGTCGCCGGAAAAACACGAAGCCTCCCGCCAGGCTGGCCGCCTCGTCATGGACTTGGCCCGCGCAGGCCTCACCCCACGCAAGATCATCAACCGCCAGTCCATCGATAACGCCATCGCCGCCGTCGCCGCCTCGGGCGGCAGCACCAACGCCGTCCTCCACCTCATCGCCATCGCGCGCGAGCTCGACATTCCGCTCTCAATGGAAGACTTCGATCGCATCTCCGAGTGCACGCCCTTCATCTGCGACCTCTCTCCCGGCGGCAAATATGCAGCCAAGGACTACCAGGACGCAGGCGGTAGCCGTCTCCTCGCCCAACGTCTCCTCGAAAAAGGTCTCCTCAAAGGAGACAGCATCACCGTCTCCGGCAAGACCCTCGCCGAAGAGGCCGCGCTCGCCGTCGAAACCCCAGGCCAGCCCGTCATCCACACCTGGGACAAGGCCCTCAAGCCCACCGGCGGACTCGTCATCATGCGCGGCAACCTCGCACCCGAAGGCGCCGTCATCAAGGTCGCCGGCCACGAGCGCATCCACCACACCGGCACCGCGCGCGTCTTCGAGTCCGAAGACGCCTGTCACGCCGCCGTCGAAGCCGGAGAGATCAACCCCAATGACGTCCTAGTCATCCGCTACGAAGGCCCACGCGGCGGCCCCGGCATGCGCGAGATGCTCGCCGTCACCGCCGCCATCAAAGGCATCCCCGCGCTCTCTGAAACCGTAGCCCTCCTCACCGACGGCCGCTTCTCTGGTGCAACGCGTGGGTTAATGGCCGGCCATGTCGCAC
>DATMPD010000283.1:0-4298 GCA_035567955.1 Edaphobacter sp. | reverse complement strand
GCCTCGGGGCTCGACAAGGACACGGGCTGGGCGACCGGGGTTGCCTTCGGCGACTACGACGGTGATGGTTTTGTCGATTTGTTTGTGCCTCACTACGTTGATCTCGATTTGAAGGACCTGCCGACGTTCGGTTCGAAGATAACGTGCCGATATCACGAGATTCCGGTGCAGTGCGGGCCGCGGGGGTTAAAGGGTTCTGGCGACGCGCTGTACCGCAATAAGGGCGACGGAACGTTTGTCGAGGTGGCGAAACAGGCCGGCGTTGACGATGCGAAGCGACTCTACGGGCTGACGGCTGTGTGGTCGGACTTCGCCAACGGCGGCAAGCTGGATCTATTTGTCGCCAACGACGGCGAGCCGAACTATCTCTACAAAAACAACGGCGATGGCACGTTCAAGGAGCTCGGGTATGAATCCGGTGTCGCGCTGAGCGAAGACGGTGCGGAACATGCCAACATGGGCGTCGCGCTGGGCGACTATATGCACACGGGCCGCATGAGTGTCTTTGTCTCACACTTCAGCGACGAGTACGCGGTGCTGTATCGCAACGATGGGGGGCTGGATTTTTCCGATGTGTCGCACGCTTCAGGTGTCGCTCGGCCCACGATTCCGTTTGTAGGGTGGGGCGACGCGTTTGTGGATCTCGACAACACGGGCTGGCTAGACGTGGTGCTGGTGAATGGGCACGTGTATCCGCAGGTTGACGACGCGAGGCTGGGCACGATGTACAAAGAGCCGAAGCTGGTGTTTCAGAACCAGCGCAACGGCACTTTCAAGGACGTCAGCGCGCAGGCGGGCGGGGCGCTGGCGGTGCCGCAGGTCAGCCGGGGGCTCGCGGTGGGCGATCTGTTCAACAGCGGGAGACTCGATATCGTGGTCGAGAACCTGACGGGCGGACCGATGATCCTTGAGGCGAAGAGCCCTCCGGAGAACCACTGGGTGAGCTTCCAGCTCGAGGGCAGCACGTCGAACCGGCTGGCGCTGAATGCTCGCGTGTATGTCACGACTGGCTCGATGCGGCAGATGGATGAAGTTCGCAGCGGCGGAAGCTATCTCTCGCAGAGCGACCTACGGTTGCATTTCGGGTTGGGCGATGCGGCTCGGATTAATTCGGTTGAGGTGCGGTGGCCGAACGGGGCGACGCAGACGTTCAAGGATGTTGCTGCCGACCGGTTCTATCGGGTGAAGCAGGGCGGTGTGTTGACTTCTTCCGGACGTTGATGCTTACCGAAGCGGCCCTGCGAAGATGCGCTGAGTTCATCAGCTCCAAAGGATTACGCATGACAACAACTCGGTCCGCTAAGGACCAGAAGCTAAGGGCCAGAAGCTAAGGGCCAGAGGCGGCGGTAATGCTTGCCTGGGTGGCCTTACCGTAGGCGCCGGAGGCTTTCGACGGAAGGGACGAAATAATAGGAGCCGGTCAAGGGCTGGGTGAAGCGTGTGAGCGCATCGCGGGTGCCGGTGATGAGGCCCGCCATGCTATCGAGCATTCTGGAAAGCCGCTTCTGATCTGCGCTGAATCCAACGAATACGGTGCCATGGTCGTCGACGTTTCCGTAGGGCATGTTGCGACGGAAGATGTGGCCAAACTCATCCTGATCGGTGCGAGCGACATGGGAGTCCGATGGCTTGTTCTCGAGCTCGATGCTGTCGGGCTTGGTGCGTCCCATGATGCGCTCCTGCTGGGCTACGGGCAGAGCTTCCCACTCCGCTGTCTTGTGCTTCCACTTCTGCAGCAACAGGACTGAGCCGGCGGCACCGGGAACTCCTTCGGGCAAGAGCGCCGCGTCGGGAGCGTCGAGCAGCGTGGGATTCTCCGAGCCATCGATGAAGCCGGTAAGATCGCGATCGTGCCGGTAAGACCAACTGGAGGTTTCTTCTGCCAGGGAGGCCTGGCCTTCGAGGTCGTGGATGACGGAGCGGGCCATATCGAAGATGACGTCATAGGCGCTGCCGGACAGCCATACCAATGCATCATGCTGCGTGGCCGGCATGACGAATCCTTCTGTGCCCTGGATGTCTTGGTTGAAGTCCTCCAGGCCTGGCGGGGCGTCGTCTGGAACAATCGTGCGCCAGAGCTCAGGCCGAAAGCCGATGACGAAGTTCACTCCTCCGGTGGTGGTCCGTGGTTCGCGGATGGCGGAGATTGTAGAGGCGAACTCTTTGGATTTCTTTGCGTCGAGAAGATCAAACTCGAGGTACGCATGAGAGGACGTTCCAAGAGCGAAGATTCCAGCCTGAGGCGTAAACATTCAGGGATTATAACGGGCAGCGATTTAGACTCGAGCGAGTCTGCGGCGTGGTTGTCTGCAGAATCAGGGATGAGAGATGGGTTCTTCCAACCCTTAGGTTCAGGTTGTGGGGGAGAACGTGACCAGGACCGTGACGAAGAGTACGCCGTAAAGGATTACCAGGAGCGGCCACCACCGATCCAACCAATGTTCACCTGAAGAGCTCATCGCAAGATTCTCCATAATTCTCTTTTCGATCCTACCCGAGAATTGAAGCGAGACTCAAATCTGCACGGTTGCTTTTTGGGCTCCCGTTGAGAAACGTGCGGATGGATAAGAAGGCAAAACCCCAGGGCTAAAGCCCGTGTTTTTTCCGGCTTGAAATGTCCGGGCTGAAGCCCGGACCTAATCCCCAAAAGCAACGACAGAACGACGGCATAGGCAACAACAGAACGACAGCGGAGACAATAACAAGAGGATAACCTTGACCTGTAGGAAAAAGTTTTCACACTCCTAAGAGTTTCGCCACGGGAACAGCGTTCCGACGTAGAGGGGATCGGGTGTTATCCCATTGGAAATAAGGGAAATTCAGGATTTCGAGAGGAGTGGCACCTTGCGTGCAACTATGCAAAACATAGCACATGCACTCCGGGAGGACGACGCACGGAGAGAGGAGACCTTATATGGCAGCAACGACTTTATTTACATGCCTTTGTGGACGTCAGAAGCAGACGAGCAATCATTGGGTTCTGGCGCGGATTACATCGCATGGCATTACGTTCATGCCCTGGGACTGGGATCTTGCGTTGAACAGCGACATTATCGTTCTTTGTGGCGAGGGCTGCGCCTCGGCTTTGTTTAGCCGGTCGCTTGGCGAATGGAAGCGGCCGGTGCAGAGTGCCGCGGTGGCCGAGCGAGAACTGGCTGTGGCGTAGACCGCTATCGCTGCAGGAGCTGCCACTGTTCGTGGGGTGGAAGCTCCTGTGGGCGAGGATCTGGGAGAAATTCTACGGTGTCGGGGCTGGAGTTACGCTTTCAACGATGACGCCTTCGGTTTCAAAGTGAGTGACGCGATGGTTGGTACTGTGGCCCATCGTGATGGCTTTCTTCAGGAGCGTGATGAGAGGGCGGGAGGTTTCGGGGAACCAGCGGTCGGAGGATTGATCCCAGTCGACGGCGAGGTTGTAAGTGGCGTCGCATTTTGGGCAGGAGAGCGGCGTTTCGAGCCAGCGATGGAAGGAGCCGAAGGATAGTTTGCGGACGGGTTCGGAGCCGGAGCGGATGGCTGCGATTCGGAGATTCATCGTGGTCAGGGTATCACTGAGGAGTTTGAAGAAGAGCAGGGAGTCGAGGCTTGCGATCCCACCCATCGCAACAACAATCGCGATGGATGGGCACCCGGGCGTTCGTGGTTGGCAGGCGTTGTGTTCCTGCGTCTGGGAAGGCGATGATTTTAGAGTTCGGAGAAGACGAGGCAGACGCGGCCTACGATGTAGTCGGCTGGAGTTTCGTGGGTGGCGAGGGGTAGGAGCTGCACCGGGAAGTCGCGGGAGTAGGGACGGAGGATGAGACGGCCTTCGTCGAAGTCGACGAAGCGGAGGAGGAGCGCGGCTCCGCAACGGACGGCATAGAGGGTTTGTTGGTGGGCGCGGTAGGGGGCCAGCGAGTTGTAGTGACGATCGAGGACGGCAATGGCGCCGGGGGAGACGAGCGGGTCCATGGCGGCGGACTGCTGGGTGTCGGCGCGGATGCCGAGGAAGCGCTGCCAATGAGCGTGTTTGGTCGAGGGGCGGGCGCGGTTGTCTTGCAGGCGGGAGGCGGAGACCTGGATGGTTTCGATGACGGCTGCAGCGGAGATGCGGGCCTCATCCATGGCGGCGGAGGGAGAGACGACGGGGACGATCTCGATGGGGTCGCTGGTTTGGATGGGGACGGGGGACTGGGCGGCGGTGAGGTCGAGCGGCAGGATCTGGTCGATGCTGAGATTCTGCGAGGCGAGGACGCGGTCGAGACCTTCGAGGGAAAGCGCGCGTTTACGGTTGAGGAAGTTAGAGATGTGGGCCTGGC
>DATMPD010000282.1:0-7415 GCA_035567955.1 Edaphobacter sp. | reverse complement strand
CTCTAGCTGCGATCCAGCCAGCGCCTGACGTTGCCTTCTTCGGCACAACGTCGCGCCGCCTCCATTTCCCATTGAAGTTCCAGAATCGTCAGCTCCGACGAGGGAGTCTCATGCGCAAGTTCGCTCTATTTTGTCTTTTGTCTTTATTCGTGGGATTCCTAGGACCTCTCGCCGCCCACGCGACCATCTTTGGCCAGGTCCACGGAGTCGTCCACGACCCCCAGCACCGTCCCATCGCCGGCGCGCATATCGAACTTCACGCCGCCAACTCCGCCTTCACACAAACCGCCATCACCGCGCAGGACGGCTCCTTCACCATCTCCTCCGTCCCCCTCGGCGATTACATCCTCACCTTCTCCCAATCGGGCTTCGCAACAAAAAAACAAACCCTCACCCTCGCCTCCGACACCGCCCCCATCCTGCACATTGAGCTGCCACTCAGCACCGTCGAACAAACCACCACGGTCAACACCGACATCACCACGGCCAACGTCGACAGCGTCACGCCTACCTCGCTTATCAGCCGCAAAGACATCGTCGATACCCCCGGCGCCGACCGCACCAACAGCATGACCATGATCACCGACTACGTCCCCGGCGCCTACATGACCCACGACATGCTCCACATGCGCGGCGGCCATCAGATCAGCTGGCTCATCGACGGCGTTCAGATCCCCAACACCAACATCTCCTCGAACCTCGCCGCCCAGATCGACCCCAAGGACATCGACTACATCGAAGTCCAGCGCGGCAGCTACACCTCCGACGTCGGCGACCGCACCTACGGCGTCTTCAACGTCGTCCCGCGCACCGGCTTCGAGCGCGACCGCCAAGCCGAGCTCATCCTCTCCGCCGGCAACTTCTACCAGACCGACGATCAGCTCAACTTCGGCGACCACACCGAAAAGTTCGCCTACTACGCCAGCCTCAGCGGCAACCGTAGCGACTACGGCCTCTCCCCACCCGTCCCCGAAGTCCTCCACGACGCCACCAACGGCTACGGCGGCTTCGGCTCCTTCATCTACAACCGCACCCCCAAAGACCAGTTCCGTCTCATCACCCAACTCCGCCACGACTACTTCCAGATCCCCTACGACCCGGACCCCAACAGCCCCGGCAACCAGCAGTTCGACTCCAGCGGCCTCCGCGACACCCAGCGCGAACTCGACGGCGTCGTCGCCTTCTCCTGGCTCCGCACCTACACGCCATCCACCGTCCTCCAGGTCTCGCCCTTCTACCACTACAACCGAGCCGACTACCAGCCCAACCCCAACGACACCCCCGTAGCCACCACCTCCGACCGCACCTCCAACTACGCCGGCGCCCAGGCCTCCATCACAGGCTCCATCGCGCGTAACACCCTCCAGGCCGGCCTCTACTCCTTCGGCCAGCACGACTCCTACCTCTTCGGCGCCGTCTTCAACGACAACAGCGGCAACACAAATTTCCGCATCCCCGACGCAGCCTCCGGCGGCCTCATCGAGGAGTACATCAACGACAACTTCAAAGCTACCCCCTGGCTCACGTTTATCGTCGGCCTGCGCCAATCCCACTTCCAATCCCAAATCACCGAAAACGTAACCTCTCCCCGCTTCGGCGCAGCCATCCAAATCCCCAAACTCCACTGGGTCTTCCGCGGCTTCTACGGCCGCTTCTACCAACCGCCGCCGCTACTCACCGCCACCGGCCCCGTCGTGCAATTCGCGCAAGCCAACAACACCGACTTCAAGCCTCTCCTCGGCGAGCGCGACGAAGAGCATCAGTTCGGCGTACAAATCCCCTTCCGCGGATGGCTCCTCGACGCCGACACCTTCAAGACCCGCGTCAACAACTTCCTCGACCACTCCAACATCGGCAACTCAAGCATCTATTATCCCGTCACCATCGACGGCGCCCTCATCCGCGCCTGGGAACTCAGCCTGCGCAGCCCCCGCCTCTGGCATCTCGGCCAGGCCCACCTCGCCTACTCCAACCAGATCGCCGAGCAGCGCGGGGCCATCACCGGCGGCCTCATCTGCGCCCCCGTCGCCTCACCCCAGTGCGACGTAGCCCCCGGCTACCACCCCGTCGATCACGACCAGCGCAATACCCTCAACGTCGGCTTCACCGCCTCACTCCCCTGGCGCACCTTCGCCTCAACCAACGTCTACTACGGCTCCGGCTTCGTCAACGGCAGCTTTACCCCCGGCGTCCCGCCCCAGGATCAGACGGACCCGCGCTTCCCCAACCCCTACCTGCCCCCGCACACTACCGTCGATCTCTCCATTGGCAAAACCTTCAGCGAAAACCTCTCAGCCTCCATCACCGCAATCAACATAGGCAACTACCGCGTCCTGCTCGACAACAGCGTCACCTTCGGCGGCTTCCACTACAACGATCCCCGCCAGATCTACGCCGAACTCCACTACCGCTTCAAATTCTGATCTACGGTCGCTGTGAGACGGCTCAATTAAGGCTAACCACAGCGCAGGAGCAGCTTGCGAAAATCAAGCATGCGCCGCAACCATGGCGGGCAGGGTGAATTGAAACGTCGCACCCTGCCCGGAGGTATCCGTAACCCACAAGCGGCCGCCATGCGATTCAATGATCGACCGCGTGATGGGCAGGCCCATACCAGTCCCATTATCCTTCGTCGTAAAGAACGCCCTGAAGATCTGGTCCGCCTGCTCCGGGGGCAGTCCCACACCCGTATCGCTGACCGAGATCAGCAGTTGACCCTCATCGGACTCCGACTTGATAGTAAGCTCCCCTCCGCCAGCCCTTCCCTTCATGGCATCGATGCCATTAAGCATCAGGTTCATAAAAACCTGCTGCAGTTGCACACGATCCGCCATCACCCTCGGAAGATCCTCTGCAAGCTCCGTACGGATGGACAGTTTGTAGCGGTTCGCCTCACTGCGCAGCAGGACAATCATCTCTCGTATGAGTTCATTGACATCGAGAAAGTCGCGCTGCAGCGCGTCCTTCTTAAACAGCAAGCTGATGCTGCTAATGATGTCCGACGCGCGCTTTACGTCCTTGACGATTCTTGAGGCGGCTTCGCGTGCCTCTTCTACATCGGGGGTATCGCGTTCAAGCCACAGCCTGCAAGTCTTGGCGTCTGTCATGGCCGCCGTAATCGGCTGCTTGATCTCGTGCGCAAGCGAAGCGGTCAGCTCGCCCATCGTGGTCACCCTGTTGATGTGCGCGAGATCCGCCTGCGCCTGACGCAATCGTTCGCGCTCTGCACGCGCCATCCTGCGTTCAATGGCGATCCCGGCCAGGTGGGTAGCCATCTCCAGGGCGCGGGTCTCCGCCGGGCCAGGACTGCGTGGTTCGCAGTAATACATGGCAAACGAGCCCAGCGCCTTTCCCGAAGGCGCAAGGATTGGAGTGGACCAGCAGGCGCGCAACCCATAGGCTTCGGCCACGCCTCGATACGCCTCCCAGAGCGGATCCTCAAGAATGTCAGTAACGACAACCGGTTCTCTGCGATACATCGCGGTGCCGCACGATCCCGCCTTCGGCCCGATGCAAAGGCCGTCAATAGCCTTGATATACGACTCGGGAAGACTGGGCGCGGCGCCATGCCGCACGTGCTGCCCGTCCTCGTCGAGCAGCAGCACAGAGCAAAGCAAGCCGGCAAACTGCGCCTCCACAACCCGCACCAGGCTATCCAGTATCTCCTCCAGCCGGGCATCGCGCGCAATCATCTCCAGGATATGACTCTCTCCGTCGCGCAGCGCCTCTGCCCGCTTGCGTTCGGTCACGTCAATCGAGCTGCCGACGAATTCCACTAAATCCCCGGAGGCGTTCAACACAGGATGGCCAACCGTGTGGATATATCTCACGGCACCGGATGGAAGAAGGATTCGGAATTCCAGTTCGTAATCCGACTTTTCACGGATGGCTCGATCGATGGTCGCTTGCCCAAGGGATCGATCCTCCGGATGCATGCGCTCCAGCCGCTCCTCATAGCTCGGCATACCCGCCTCGGGATCGAAGCCGTAGACCCGATACCACTCCTCGGACAGATACAAGGCCTCTCGCCCCGGTACCCTCCAGACCCAACTGCCGGTGTGTGTGAGCCTTTGCGCCTCCGCCAGATACCCTTCGATCCGGCGCAGCGATTCTTCCACTCGTTTGCTCTCGGTGATATCCGTCACCGCTCCCACGAATTCAAGATTGTCCGGTTCATCATTCGTTGATGGATAACCAACAACCCGAACGTACTTCAACGAACCATCCGGCAGCAGCAGCCGATGTTCAAAATCAAAAGCCGTCCGATCCCCTATGGCTTGACCGAGCATCTCTTGTACAAGCGCTAAGTCCTCCGGATGGGTTCGCTGCACGATGGCTTGTATCGTAGGTTTGCTTGCCGGGTCGTATTCAAAAATTCGAAACGTTTCGTCTGACCAGACAATATGCCCGCTCGATACGCTCCAGCCGAAACTGCCGGTGTGGCTCACTCTCTGTGCTTCCGCTAAATAGGCCTCGCTCCGCAGCAGCGCCTCCTCGGCGCGCTGGCGCTGGAGGACTTCCTTTGTCAGTTCGCTGTTAAGCGAGGTCAGTTGCCTCGTCCGTTCCACGACGCGTTGTTCAAGCTCCTCATTCAGGCGCTTGATTTCAGCCTTAGCCTGTTTGTGCCCGGCAGTCTCGATCACGTCCCAGCTTCCGCGCCGCTTGGTCACTGCAAACTGATGGGTTCGCACCACATCCAGAATTTCGGCCGCTCCGCAAGCGGCAAGCGGGTACGTGCAGAGCACCGCCAGACGCTGATGGGCGACCGCATGGTTGAGGGACTCTTCGTATTCACAGAAGTCCTTCCAGTCCTTCTTTTCGAGCCAGGCGGTATCTCCCGTCACCCTTACGCCGGCATACCCTCTAGCCGATGCGCTTGCGAGTTTCGCGCTCCAACCGCTGATCACTCGGTTGAGATCGAACACACCGTCCTGAAGATACCAGTCGCGAGCCGTGACAATCTCTAGGCTGCGGTCCGCAAGATATTGATCGAGATCAGGAACCGCGAGTCTTAAAGCTTGCCTGGCCTCTGCCACCGTAAGGGGTTCGGCAACCACCCACAGGCAGAACTCCTGATTCTCCAATCCAGCTTTGCAGTAGCAGACCACGGTTTCGAGGAGATCCGCTCTTGTTTCGTAGAAGAGACAAAAGTGTGTTCCCCACGGCATATCGCCGACGACCTCGACTCCAGTCTTCCTCATCTCGCTCATTCCAACGGGCATCAGCATCTCGCTCATTCCAAGGGACATCGCGGGTATCTCTCCAACTTCATCTTGGGAGGCCGGCTAAGGCGGGTGCGGTCCCGACCGACAGAGCCGCAAAAACTGTAGCGCAGAATCAGGGGTAGGAAGGGGATGGAGCGGCCCACTGCGCCATGGCTTAACTCGCCTGAGCTCGATTCCTCAACCGGCTCTCCAAAGCAGAATCATACCGCACAAGCGTGAAACCTGACGAGGGTCGAAGTGCCGGCTCGGCGCTCGGAACGCTTTTTGCTTTTGTTCTTGTTTCTTAGTTGTCATCCTTCGCCGCAGGCGGAGGACCTGCTTTTGCCGTTGCCTTTGCCGCTGAATCAATACCCCCGAAGGGGCCCCGGTAGAAAGGCCTAATGAGCAACGATCTGCTTGGTATGCACCGACGACTCCACCTCCGGAACCGTACCATCATTGACCAGCACCTCAGCCGGAGTCCCCTCGAAAACAATCCGTGTCGAAGCACTGGAGCGGCCCGGAATCCGCAGCCTCTGCGTCGCCGTCAGTGTTCCGGATCGCACCGTCACCGGCACCTCCGCCACCGCACCGCCATCGTTCCGCACCTCCACCGCCACCAGCCAGCCCGATCCCTTGTTTCCAATCCGATCGATCTCCCGCGGAGTCACGCTGGCGATGCTCAGGTCCGGCAACCCCCGGTCCCGATACACCCAATCGTCAAAAAACCACCCCAGCTCCCGCTTCGCAGTGCGCTCCAGAACCCGTTGAAACTCCTTCAGATCGCTGTCCATCTTGTCCTCGCGATAGAGCTGCAACCCATGTCTCAACGCATCGTCTCCAACAATCGACCGCAGCATCCCCAGCACCGCCGCAGCCTTGGTCCGGTAGTAAACCTCGTCGCTCGCCCGGATCAGGCTCTGTCCCTCCTCCTCGGCGGCGCTTGCGCTCCTCGCCGGCGCCGGCTCAACCAGGGCGAGCGCCTTCGCCTCCTCCTGCATGTGCGCGACGGCAACCTCGCGCCCTAGACTCTCCTCCATCCACTGAAGAGACATAAACTGCGCCACGCCCTCATCCAGCCAAACATGCGACGACAGGAACCACGCATGCGAGAGCGAATGCACCAGCGCCGGAGCCAGCGTATCGGCCGCTGAAGCCCGCATCGGGGCGACCAGCAGCGCATCGTCCTCAAACGGTTGCCCATTGTGGTCGATGAGGTAGAGAACGCTCAAAGGCCCCGTCCCCAGCCACTCCGCCAGCAGCGGCCGCACCTTCTCAGCCGCCGCCCCATAACTGGGCAACGCGTCGTAGTGATCCGTAACGGCAGAGATCAGGCTGTCATTGGTCACCGTACCCGCCCTGTCGGTCACAAAGAGGCTCGGCGTCCGAAACCCCAAAGCCCGCTCGGAAAATTCAGCCGTCGCCACGCCGGGGGACTCCGCTACAGGCAGACTCTGATTCTCACTCACAGCCTTCAGCTGCTCACGCCGCCCGCAAAAAAACGCCGCATCCGGCGCATCGCCAACATATTCAACCGTCAGCCGCAGATGAACCATCGCACCCGCCTGCTGCAGCTTGGTCTGCCCCACGCTCTGAAATAGCTTCGCCCCATCCCCGAGAAAAACCGGCGCTGCAGCCGTGGGATACCACAAAACGCTCCCAAACCCCCGCAATCCGGTCCATTCCGGGCTGATCCGGTCCCAGTCCGTACGAGAAGCCTGATCCAAAGGCGCTCCAATGCGCTCCAGCCGCTCGGCCGACTGCGTCACCTCCCCCGAGTAAAAACCAGTCAGCTCCACACTCGCGCCAGGCGCGAGCGGCTGCGGCAGCGAGACCACAGCCTCCGTCGCCTTACCCGTATGATCTGCATCCGTATCGATGGTCTGGTCCGTAAACGACAGCGGCGAGACCCGCCCGCCGCTCCGCATGGCAAAGCTCTCCCACTTCAGCGAAGAGGAGATCTGAAAGATAAGCCTCGCCAGAGGTTCCTTCCCGGAGTTCCTCACCGTAAAACCCACATGGACCGCCAGGTGCGACTGCGCCGGCGCCAGATGAACGTCCAGATCGTACGCCGTGAAGGTGAGCGAAGCACGCTCCGCATCCGTAACCGCTACAACAGACTGTTTCGCCGGAGCCTGCGCCGCCTTCTCGACCGGCGGAGAGTCCTGATCCCCCTTGAACAGGATCTTTCCATGAGGAGCGGTCTGGTCC
>DATMPD010000281.1:0-2737 GCA_035567955.1 Edaphobacter sp. | reverse complement strand
TTCGTCATGGTCCCCTACGCCGACTTCAACCTCATCAAATTCCCCGACAAAGCCCAGGCCATGGCGAAGATCAAAGACCTCACCATGCTCTCCGACATCCTCCCCACCGGCTTCCACGGAGCCGTCACCGCAGGCGTCGAGGTCGGCTCCATCGTCTACATCGCCGGCGCAGGCCCCGTAGGCCTCGCAGCCGCAGCCGCAGCCCAGATCCTCGGCGCCGCAGTCGTCATGATCGGCGACATGAACGCCGACCGCCTCAAGCACGCCAAAAAAGTCGGCTTCACCCCAATCGATCTCACCAAGAGCGACAACCTCGGCGATCTCATCGAAGCCGTAGTCGGCAGACCCGAAGTAGACGCAGCCGTAGATGCCGTCGGCTTCGAAGCCAAAGCCCAGGGCAAGAATGGTGCTGAAGCCCCCGCAACTGTCCTCAACTCGCTCATGTCGGTCGTCCGCGCCGCGGGCGGCATCGGCATCCCCGGCCTCTATGTCACCGAGGATCCCGGCGCCCACGAAGAAGGCGCCAAGCAAGGAAACCTCAAAATGCGCTTCGGCCTGGGCTGGGCAAAATCCCACCGCTTCTACACCGGCCAGACGCCCGTGCTGAAGTACAACCGCCAGCTCATGCAGGCCATCCTGCACGACAGGCTCCCCATCGCAAAGATCGTCAACGCAACCGTCATCTCACTCAACGACGCACCCCAGGGCTACCAGGCCTTCGACTCCGGCGTAGCCAAGAAGTTCGTCCTCGATCCCCACGGCTTGCTCAACAAAGTGGCATAACCGAAGATTAAAGAAAGTAAAAGGCCCGCTATCTTCGGGCCTTTTATTTTTTCATCAGCGTTTGTCTGTTTGTTTTACTTCGTGAACGTAGAATTACTCGGCGTCGTCTCCTCATTCGAGTGGATTCGATTCTGACCCCGCTTCGCACTCTGCATAGCGGCGTGATCCATCCGCTCCTGGTCACTCTTGTTCCCCTCATTCGCCGTCGTCTCGTCTTCAATCGCCTCGTGGGAAGGACGCGCTGCACTCTTCGTCGAATTCAATCCCTGTGCCATGTTTCACCTCTCTGGAATTAAGAGATGACCACGCTCAACCTGCGGTTGTCTCCCATACCCATCGTTACGCTATTGCTACAATCGTCTTACTCATGCGCAAGAACACGCGAACTACCCCGACACAATCGCCTCTCGTTGCAGGCACATCCGTGCTCGTGCTTCTTTGCGCCTCTTTTTTGCACGCGCAGGCAACCCCTGCAGCAGGAAACAAAAAGATGACAAGAATGACCGACCCTGCTCAAGTCCACTCGAGCGCCATCGTCATCGACACCCACGCCGACACGCCCCAGCGCTTCGTCGACGAACACTGGAACTTCATCGACCCCCTTAACGGCGGCATGCTCAACTACGACTCTGCGAAGAAAGGAAACCTCGACGCCCAGTTCTTCTCCATCTGGGTCGACCCCGGTCAATACGCCGCCAACGCCTCCGCCCGCCGCACGCTCGAACTCATCGACGGCACTCTCGAACAGGTCCGCAAAGCCCCCGACAAACTCCAGCTATGCACCAGCGCCGATCAAATCATCGAAGCCCACAGCCGAGGAAAATTCGCCGTCCTCATGGGCATCGAAGGCGGCCATTCCATCGAAGACTCCCTCGCCCTCCTCCGCGACTACTACCGCCTCGGCGTCCGCTACATGACCCTCACCTGGTCCAACACCAACAACTGGGCCGACTCCTCCGGCGACATCGACGACCCCACCATCAAACACCACAACGGCCTAACCCCCTTCGGCAAACAAGTCGTAGCAGAGATGAACCGTCTCGGCATGATGGTCGACATCTCCCACGTCTCCGACAAAACCTTCTGGGACACGATCGCCATCACGCGCACTCCAATCATCGCCTCGCACTCCTCCGCCCGCGCCCTCACCAACGCCCAACGCAACATGACCGACGAGATGCTCCTCGCCATGAAGAAAAACAACGGCGTCGTCATGGTCAACTTCTTCCCCGCCTTCATCGACGAGCAGTGGCGTCAGGCATGGAACGCCCAGAAACCCGAACGGCAAAAAGCGCAGGACGCCATGGAAGCCGAGTACAAATCCAAAGGCCTCCCCGTCCCCTACACTGCCTCCGACAAAATCGATCGCGAGTTCGCCGCACGAATCGGACGAGCACCGTTCGATTCACTTATAGCCCATTTCGATCACGTCATCCGAATCGCCGGCATCGACCACGTCGGCATCGGTACTGACTTCGACGGCATTCCCGTTCCACCCGAAGGCATCGACTCCGCCGCCGACCTCCCCAAAGTCACCGCCGCACTCATGGCCCGAGGCTACACCGCCGAGGACATGAAAAAACTCCTCGGCGGCAATCTCCTCCGCGCCTTCAACGAAGTCCAAGCCGCGGCACAAAACTCCAAATAACTACAAACTACTTATCCGCGCTACTTATCCGCCAGAATATTAATCTTGTGGATCTGCGGCGGATTGGCAAACAACTCGCTCGCCTTCGCCATCAGCGCCTTCGCAATCTCGCCATTCAGATGAGCGTCCCTGCCCGCCTCATCGTTGAACGTGTCGAACACACTATAGTTACCCTCATCTTCTTTCAAGCCATACCAGTTAACCGTCCCCGATTCTTTCTTCGCCATCTCCGCGCCCTGTTTTAAAAACGCCTCGACATCCTTCTCTTTCCCGGGCTTCGCCTTCAACGACACATAAAGCGCATAC
>DATMPD010000280.1:0-2656 GCA_035567955.1 Edaphobacter sp. | reverse complement strand
GAGGGCCTGCGGCAGCGACCGAACGGCGCGCCGTTGTGGCCGCGACTGGGTGTTTCCTTCTGCTTCGATTCTTGCTAAGTGCAAAACTGCTCCCACGGTGGTGCTGGTGTTGGCTATGCTCAAGGTTTGATTGTAAATCACTGCGGCGGGTAAGGTTGGGCGATGGGTGAGGAAATGCGCGGAGTCGAGGAAGGTACGGGGTGGCGGAAGGCGATTCCAGAAGCGCGGGACCGGTTGCAGTCTCGGGTGCTGGTTTGGGTGGTGGCAACGTGGCTAGTTGGCTTGTGCGCGTATTCCGTGTTTGTGGCTTACCCCTCGGCAACCAGTTTCATCGCTTTGCCGGTTGAAGCAGCAGAGATCAGTCTTGGTTTTTCGCTTCTGGTGCGGGCACTCCGGGCAGCGACACCTGGCGGCGCGGTATGCGGCGGTATGATTTGCTTCCTTATTACGCTTTGGACGGGATCGTTTACGGAATCGGTTCTGCGGACTGGACTGACACCGCTAATTTTTCTGTTTGTGCTGACTCTTGTTTCCACGCGAGCTGGAAGGACAAAAAAAGCGCGCACTGGACTTGCAGAGAGTAGGCGAGGAAGAAGCGCCGCACAGGTGATTGCGAATCTTTCGGTTGCGGCTTTGAGCGTTTCTCCCCAGTCGGTAAATCTAGTGCAACGATGGATGGCTTATTGCTGCGTCTCGGGACTCTATGATGCGTGGGCATTTGAGGTGGTCAAAGTAATGTGCGTGGCAGCGTTGGCGGAGGCGGCGGCGGACACGGTGTCTTCGGAGATCGGTCAGGCATTTGGCGGCGACCCCGTGTTGATCGCAGGACTGGGTCGAGTAGAGCCGGGAACTGACGGTGCAGTGACGCTTCGTGGCTCATGCGCAGGTGTTGCAGCCGGCGCCTTGGTCGCAATCGCCGGGGGGTGGGCGACTCATCTCAGTGTAGGAGCTGTGTTGACCGCCCTTGGAGCCGGTATCTGCGGACTCTTTTTCGACAGTCTGCTGGGAGCGACTGTGGAACGGCGAGGCTGGATTGGAAATGATCTGGTGAACTTTACCTCAACTCTATTTGCGGCGGCACTGGCGGTGATCGTCTATCGGTTTTTAGTTTTATAGATGTCCGACTTGCTTTCGAGAGAGCGATACAGCCCTCAGATGTTGAGGTTGAGGCGGAGGGCGGTGTAGCTGACGATCTCGTGGAAGTAGCGCATGGCGAGGTCGTAGTTGCTGATGTGGCCGATGGTGGGGCGGGGTGAGGTGTAGACGTCGAGGCCGGCGTCTTTGCAGAGCTCTCGGATACGGAAGAGATGAGTTGCGTCGGAGACGACGACGATGTGGTGGAGATTGTTTTCGCGGGCGATGGCGGCGAGGCGATGGACCTGCTGCTCGGTGTCAGTGGAGCGGGTTTCGGCGATGATGCTGCCGAAGGGAATTCCATTGGCGAGGAGGTAGTCGCGGCCGACGCCGCCTTCCGTATTGCCGGAGTCTTTGTCGCTGCCGCCGCCGAGGGTGATGACTAACGGGGCGATGTGCTTGCGGTAGAGGTCAACGGCGTGGTCGAGGCGGGCGTGAAGGACGGGCGAGGGGTGGCCGGAGTACTCGGCTGCGCCGAAGACGGCGATGGCGTCGGCGGGCTGGGCGTCGTCTTCGCTGGCGACAGCGGATATCTGCTGATAGACCCAGACGCTCCATGCGGTGGCGGCCAGGAGGATCAGCGCGAACAGCCGGCGCAGGAAGAGACCGCGGGTGGTGCCTCGGCGGCGCAGATTGGAGGAAGGGGCGATCATTGTAAGAAAAACAGGGTACAGAAAGAACCAGGTGTAGGAAGAACCAAGGTTGCATGGAGAAATGAAGCGAGCCCACATCGAGGAGAGCAAGTCTGCCACAGGTTCAATGGTGCGTCGAGCTAGTTTACAGGCTCAGGGCTGGAACGCCAGATGTAAAAGTTTGCATGCAGCTTGGGCGATGACCGATCCCCTAATGCTGGAGCGCCAAGGCGATCTCGTGGGTGGGGATTGCGCCTTCGCGGAGGATCATCCAGGAGTTGCCGCCGCCGGAGAGATCGACGATGGTGGTGGGGGTGGTGCGGGCGGTGGGGCCACCGTCGACGATGAGGGGGAGCTTGTCGCCGAGTTGTTCGCGGACGCCGAGGGGCGTGGTGCACTCGGGGTGGCCGGAGAGGTTAGCCGAGGTGGCGGTGATGGGGAGGCCCAGGCGGGCTACGACGGCGCGGGGGATGGCGGCCTCGGGAACGCGAAGGGCGAGGTTGCCGGTGTTGGCGGTCACGCGAAGGGGGAGCTTGCTGCCGGCTTTGACGACGATGGTGAGAGGGCCGGGCCAGAACTTCTCGGCGAGGCGGTCGAAGGCGGAGTCGAGCTGGCGGGCGAGCTCGTAGGCCTGGGCGACCTCGGCGATGAGGAGCGAGAGGGGCTTGTGGCGGGCGCGAGTTTTGATTTCGTAGATGCGTTCGACGGCGCGGAGATTGACCGGGTCGACGGCGAGGCCGTAGAAGGTGTCAGTGGGGAGGGCGACTACGTGGCCGCTGTTGAGGCTGGTGACGACGTAGTTGATGAGCGCGGTTTCGGGTTCTTCGGGATGGATGCGGATGGTTTCGGCCGTCAATGCGGACTCCTGTCGGTGGGGGTGCCACCCCCTG
>DATMPD010000279.1:0-13259 GCA_035567955.1 Edaphobacter sp. | reverse complement strand
CGCCTCCGGAATCGTCATCTTCCCGCGCTTGGCCAGAAACGCCACCTCCACCATGGTGAACGCCTTGATGTGCACCTTGGGAAACCGCACCTTCAGCCCGCGCACCAAATCCATGAAGTATTCAAACGGCAGATCCGGGTGCAGCCCCCCAACGATATGAAACTCCGTCACCGCCTCGGTCAAGCCGGTGGCCGCTGTCTCCCAGGCCTCTTCGAGCGCCATCGTATACGTCCCCGCCTCCCCCTTCTTGCGCCCAAACGCGCACAAACGGCAGGAGGCCACGCATACATTCGTTGGATTGATATGCCGGTTCACATTGAAGTACGCGATGTTCCCATGCATCCGCTCACGCACCAGGTTCGCCAGCCAGCCCACCGCCAGAATGTCACCGCTCCGATATAGCGTTACTCCGTCCTCAAAGTCCAGACGCTCCGCATTCGCCACCTTCGCGGCGATCGGCAGAAGGCTCGGATCATCGGTCTGAAAGGGGTGTCGCGTTAACGGATTGAAAGACTCGAAGCTCATACAACAATTCTATTCCTCATCGGTCGCCCGTAGTCTCTCCCTGCCTCGCCACTTCGCTCGAATCCACCATCCGCGGCTGGACGACTATCCCATCAAACAAAGTAGCTCCCACGAGATGATCCCCCACCGGTCGCACCAGCCTCAAACTCCATCCCGTATTCCAATAATGCACAGCACGGTCCGGCAGATGGACCGCATAGGCGATCGTGTTCCTGCTGTTCGCCGTAATCAGCATGCGCTGCGAAGGCTCGTCGTAAAACAGACTGTTCACATCCCGGATAGAAAGGTTCTTCAGGCTCTGCCACGTAGCGCCCTTGTCCTGGGAGACGAAGATCCCCTCACGCCCCCCAACCCACAAGTCCCCGCCATCGTCCACCGCAATCGCAGCCAACTGCGTCACCGCCTCCGGCAGACTCACCGCCGCCCACCTCTGGCCACCATCGGACGACAGCATCGCAGACCGCAACGTCGCCGCCAGAACCCACGACTTCGCCGAAGCAACATAACTCCAGTCTTCCTTCTCCGGACCAGCCATCAGCTTCCAGCTCTCACCCGCCGTCACACTGCGCAGCAAACCCTCCGAGGTAGCCGCGTAAAGCGTATCTCCCACCCGCGCAATCGCATTGACATTCGCATCGAAGGCATGCGCCGGAGCCGCCTCCGTCGTCTTCTTCGCCGCCACATGCCGCGGCTTGCCTGCGTGGCTGGCCGGGACAACAACCTTCTTCTCCACCTTCTCCGCCGCGGGTTCAGCCTCTTCCTGCTCCTTGAGAGAAACGTTATTCACCCGGTTCCAAAGCTCGCCCTGCAGCCGATAGATCCCATGCCCAGTGCCAGCCAGCACCGTCCCATCCGAGGCCTGTGCCAGGCTGAACACATCCTGCCCATTCAACCCCGCGCTCTTCTGCGACCAGCTCAACCCGCCATTATCGCTGACGAAGACCCCGCCCCAGGCCTTGTCGTTAACTACACCCACATAGATCGTCGCCGGTTGCGCAGCATCCCCAACATAGGAAGTGATCTGCCGTGCAGAAAATCCATTGTTGGAAGGAGAAAACGAGTATCCCCCGTCGTTACTCGCCAGCACACCTCCACGGTCGGTCGCAAGCAAAATACGATTCGTGTTCGCGGGATCGACATACACATCGTTGACGATCACCTCCGGACCCGTCGTTCGCTGCCAGACACCACCCGAGTCTCCCGTCCGATACAAACCCTCCGTTGTCCCGGCAAAAACAATATTCAAGTTCTGCGGATCCTGCATCAGCACCCTGGTCCGCCGTGCCGTCGAAGGAATTCCCTGCACCTTCTGAAACTTCTCCCCGCCGTTCTGGCTTTTATAGATGCCCGAACACGCACTGGCATAAACCACATTCGAATCCTTCGGGTCCACAATGATCGAGAACACATCTGAGTCTTCGATAATCCCCTGCTTGATGCTGGTCCAATTCGCGCCGCCATCCGTCGTCCTCCACGGCAGATGCCAGGTCCCCGCGTAGATAATCTGCGGATTCGCCGGATCGATCGCAACCGACTCCACCTCGTGGATCTCCTGGCTCCCCTCAGGGCTGATCAGTTGCCAGTGCTCTCCTCCGTCCGTGGACCGGTAGACCCCCTTCAACGTCCCCGCCACCAAGATCTTCGGATCCGATGGTGCAGCCTCAAGCGCCCGAATGGATTGCCCGCGCATATCCGCGTCGAGTTCCCAGTTCACGCCGCCATCGTTACTGATGTAGAGTCCCCCCGCCGAGCTCCCCAAAACCCAGGCTCCCACCAGAAGATGTTTTGAGTTGGAGTTGTCCACCACAATGGAGTCGAGCGCCAGATCGTTCCGCTTTCCCACCCACGCCAGCCGCTTCCACTCCGCGCCGCCGTTGTGGGACTCGTAGATCCAACCCGTCAACGTGCCAAGATACAAGTGCGCGCGGTCGTGTGGATCGACAGCAAACGAACGGGCATCTCCTCCATCCGGGCCGAACGGCAGCCAGTTCGCCGCGTGCATTCGAATGCACAACAAGGCAAAAAAGAGGGCAACGCCCGTAACTTGAAGTTTGCAGCGCCTTTTCAAGATTTGTCCCTAAGTCTCTAGTGTAATCGCTTCTTCGAAGCCCGCTTCTGACCCTTCAACACAAAGGCTGACTGGGTTGATTCCCAGTCAGCCTTTGTACCTTAGTACACCTTGTTGCGTTGAAGCGCTTCCTTACTTACGCTTCTTGGCAGGAGGCGTCCGTGGCACCGCTTTCACAGCACTCTCGTCCACTGGGGTGAGACCAGTAGTGCTCAGCGTTGCCCCGGCAGGAACCAACGTCGTCGTCACCGTCTTAGCATCGTCAGAACCGGTGTAGACCGAGATACGGCTGGCGTCGATACCCTTCTCCGTTACCAGGTAGTCCTTCACGTTGACAGCACGCGCGGCAGCAGGGTCAACAGGCGGCTTACGACCCTTCTTCGGCGGTGCCTTTTCGGCGCTGGTCGAGTTGCCAACCACAGCCAGCTTCGCATCCGAAGCACTCTGCAGTTTCAGCGCAACATCGTCAAGGCAAGCCTTGGCTTCGTTGTCGACCCGGGCCGGACGCTTCGTATCGCGCTCGAAGCTGGCCGTGCAAAGTGTGCTTGTCGTCGGCGCCGGAGGCGGTGGAGGCGCGTTGACCGTAACCGTAGTTGTCGAAGAGGCAGTCTGACCCTTATCGTCAACCACGTTGCAGGTCACCGTTATAGTTCCCGGTGCTGCGCCCGCCGTGCTCAACGTCGCACTCGGTCCGCTGCCGGACACAGAGCCAGCCGATGCGCTATAGCTATAGGTCAACGGACGATTCTGCGGGCTCACGCCAGTTGCGGTAATGGTCGAGGAATCGCCAGGAGCGACCGTAGAAGGACTCGCCGAGCAGCTGATCGTCGGCGGCTCAAACTGCTTGACCGTATAGCTGGCCGTGCAATCCGCCATCTCGCCCGGCTTCGGCGCCTTCCCGCCCGCCTGGACGATATGGCCCTTCGCCGTGTAGGTGCCGGGAGCGGCATTCTTCGTGTCGATGGTTGCTGTGCTCGTGTTGCCGGTGATCGTACCGCCATCCGCCGTCCACGAGTAGTTATAGGCCTTCTTCGGGTTCAGATTGGCAGGCGTACCGGTAACTGTGATCGGGTCGCCAGGGTAAACCGTCGTCGGCGATGCGGCGCAGGCATACGTGACAGGCGGAGGAGGAATAATGTGACCGAAATGCATCACAACCCCTGTGCTCAACTCGGCAGCGCTCAGGTTCGTACGACCGCCCAATGCACCTCCGGTTGGCGGATTGACTGCCGGACCATAGTTGGCATGCACCCAGCGATAGTCTGCTTGAAAGAGCCGCAGCGAGAAACGGTTGTCGAAGAAGGGCAGGTCATAGTCCATACCGCCGCCGGCCGTCAGGGCCGGTCCCCACCGGTACGGATTGTGGTAAGGCGGGTTTTCGGAGTTCGGCCCGCCAAGATACCCGCCGCCTACAAGTCCGTGGGCAAACAGGGTGAAATTCTGCATCGGCGCTCGGAAAATCGGTCCCGCTGAATAGCTGTAGAAACCATCATTCTTGCCGTCCGGATGAATGGACGCGACAAACTCGCCGCCCACATATTTGTTCATGTAATAAGCCACACTGCCCATCCCACCCTCATTAATCGAGGAATAGGAAATTCCCTGGGGCTTCAGCTGTCCGTGGGCTCCAAAATACGAGTATCCCAAAAACACATCAATTCTCGAAGGGTTAATGCCCCCGGGGGCAGCTGTACTGGGAGCGGGCGCATTAGGAGCTTGCGCATTCATGCTCCCAACTCCAATACCGACTGCAGATGCAGCCAGTAAAAACCGGCTTATAAAGCGAAACGGGCGATAAACCATTCGAGTTCCTCCACTCAAATTCATGCGTTCTACGAATCTTGAATTAATTCCAAACAGGGATCGTTTTGTCTGTTCGATTCCTAACAGCTTACCGCAGTTGCTAACGTATGCAGCTAAATAATTACTAGAGGGACACTATATTTTCAATACGTTACCCCTGAAACAGGCAAAAATCTCCCCCAGACCCCACGAGGGAACCCTTCCAGTAAACTTGTTGTCCGATTGACCGCGAGACTAAGCCAGATTCAGAGTTTTCCGCACCGTACCCCGTTCCTGCTGGATCTTCTCCTGCAGAAGCGTGATCGCATACAACAACTGCTCCGGCCGCGGCGGGCACCCGGGAACGTACACATCGACAGGAATCACCTGGTTGACGCCCTGCAACAGAGCGTAGTTATTGAAAACCCCGCCTGACGTAGCGCAAGCCCCCATCGAAATCACCCACTTCGGCTCCGGCATCTGCTCATACAGCCGCCGAATCACCGGCGCCATCTTCTGAGACACACGCCCGGCAATGATCATAAGATCGCTCTGCCGCGGTGACGGACGAAAGACCTCCGCCCCGAAGCGTGCAATGTCATACCGCGATCCACCCATCGACATCATCTCTATCGCGCAGCAAGCCAGCCCGAACGTCATCGGCCAGATTGAATTCTTGCGCACCCAGTTGATCGCCGCATCCATCGAAGCCAGAACAATACCCTCCGGCGGAGCGTCCCCCCAGCTCACCTCGTGCAGCTTCTCCTGGTTCTTCCCGAAGCTGTCCAGAGTGCCAAAAATGTACCGGTCGTTCTTCTGCGGAACTGCCGTCGGACGGCCGCTGCTCGTAGTCTCGTTCCCAGTAGTTTGGTTCCTAGGTGTGCTCATGACTTTAATAATAAAGCCGATATCTCCGCCAGTCACTTCTTCTTCGAGTCGTCATCCTGACCCTGAGCGAAGTCGAATGGGGAAGGACCCCTGTATTTCGTTTTTGTTTTTTGTCAGTGGCAAAATACGGAACTGTTTTTGATCCCGCCTACCGCGCATTCTCCTCGATCGCCTCGATCAGAGCCCGCCGCAGTACCCGCTCCTCGTCCTTATCCAGCTTCCCCCCATTGCGCGTCAGGTAAAACACATCGATCGCCGTCTCCCCCTCCGTATCCACCAGCGCCACCTCAATATTGCACCCATGCGCCGCCAGCGTCAGACTCAGAGCACGCAGCAATCCCGTCGTATCCTGCGTCACCACCTCCAGCAGCGTGCTGTGCGATGAAGCCTCATCATCGAACTCCACCCGCGTCTGGACCTCCACCAGCGGAGCCTTCCGCCTACCCCGCCGCCGCCCGCTCAACAGCTTTTCGAGCGATACCGCACCCGTCATCACATCATGAACGCTCTTCACAAACGCCTCATGCTCCGAAGCATTCATCTCCAGCGTGCGAAATGTATCGGTAAACCGGAACGTATCCACCACCACCCACTGCCGGTTCGAAAACGCGTCCGCAGTAACAATGTTCATCCCCCATGCCGCCAGTGCACCGGCCACCGTAGCAAACAGCTGCGGCCTGTCCCGCGTCACCAGCGTCAACTCGCTCACCGCCGGCGCATAGCGAAACTCCAGCTGCACCGCGTCCTCCGCAAACCGCTGCGCCATCTTGAACTGCGTCCGCACCTGCTCCGGCGTCCGCGTCAGCACATACCGCTCCGGGAACCCATCCAGAAACTCCCTCACCTCCTCCTTCTGCCCCGGCAACAGCGCCACCACGCGATGCACCAACTCGTTCTCCTCCTGCGCGCCCAGCCGCTCCTCATCCACACTGCGGTCCAGATAGTTCGCCGTAGCGATATAAAGCTGCCAAAGGTTCTCCGCCTTCCACGGAGTCAGCGCATCCGGATGCACCGCATTGATATCCGCATACGTGAACAACGTCAGCATCCGCAGAGCCTCAGGAGTATGCACCTTCCCCGCAAAAGCCCGCACCGTCTCCTCGTCGAAGATGTCCCTCCTCAGCGCAGCCGACATCTCCAGATGATTCGTAATCAAACTCACCACCAGCCCGCTCTCATACCCCTCCAGCTCCAGCCGCTCCATCACACTCTCGGCCATCCGAGCACTCTCCCGCGTGTGATCCCCCGTGCTGCGCCCCTTCCCCGTGTCATGCAGCAGCGCCGCAAGATACAGCAGCTCCGGATGCGGCAACTCCCGCAACACGCCACCGAAGCGCGCCGCCCACTCCCCCTTCAGCCCTTTTTGCGCCGCCCCCTTCTGAGCCCCATTCTGCGCCCCCTTCAGAGCGCTCTCCAATCCATGCAGCGTATCGATCAGCACAAACGTATGCTCATCCACCGTGTACCGGTGATACGCATCGCGAATCACCAGCGCATCGATCCCGTGGAACTCCGGAATCAGCAGCTCCAGCACCCCCAGCGCATGCATCGAACGCAGCGCATCTCCCGCATAAAATCCCGTCATCACGCCGCGCAGATGGTGCCACAACGCAGGCCCCTCCTCCAGATGCGCCGACAGCAGCGGCAGCCCCTCCGACAACCGTTCCTCCGCATCCCGTCCCAGCCGCGATCCCGTCTGTGCCATCGTCTCAAACACCTGTAGCACCACATCCGGATCCTCCGCCGGCTCGTGCCCAAACGAGTCCACCCCTTCCAGCACCACGCGCCCGCGTTCTACTTGAAACCCCGCGTGAACTCCCTGCTGCCTTACCACCGCCTTGCGCTCCCGCTTCCCGCCCAGCAGCTTCGAAGACGGCTTCCCCGCCGGCACCTCATCCATCGCCTGCGACACCCGCCGTTCCACGCTCCGCGCATGACGGAAATAAACCCGCATCCAATAGGCCGCATCCGCCTTCTTAGGCTTGCGCCCAACCAGCCCCATCATCGTCTCGGCCGCGGCATCCTGAGCCTGCCAGTCCAGCGTATTGTCGTCCCGCTCATGCCGGTAGTGCAGAAAGCACCGCACCAGCCAAAGAAACTCCACCGCCTTACGAAACTCCCCTCCCTCCTCAGCCGAGACAACGGCTCCAGCCCCATCGCCATTCTTCTTCTCCCGAACCGCCACCTCCAGCAACTTCCCCATCCACCCGCACACATGAACATCCCGCAGCCCACCCGGACAATCCTTGATATTCGGCTCCAGATGAAACAGCGTATCCCCATACTTCGCATGCCGGGCCCGCGTGAGATCCCCCAGCCGCACCATCAGGTTTTTATATTCCCGCTGCAGCAGCTTCGGCACACACTGCGCCGCCAGCTTTTCATACAGCGCACCATCCCCGGCCACCATCCGGTGATCCATCAGCGAGAACACCCCCTCCGCATTCTCCGGATCGAACCGTTCACACTCCGCCAGCCTCCTCGTCACCGGAGAAACTCGCATGCCGCAATCCCACATCTCCTGATTCACCCGCCGAATCGCGTCCTTCACCTCCTTCTCCGCCACCCGCCCATCCAGCAGAAAGAGCAAATCCACATCCGAGTAAGGAAACAGCTCCCGCCGCCCATACCCACCCACAGCCACCAGCGCAACGCCCACACCAAGGCGCGAATCACGCTTCACCGCCTGCTGCCAAAGCTCCTTCACCAGCTCATCCACAGCCGCAGCCCGAGCCGCAATCGTCACCGCCCCCGAAGCGCCCCCCGCCTCAAACGCACCCCGAACCTCCAGCATCCGCCGCTGGTAGTTCCCGCGCATCCCGCCGCTGATGGATTCGTTTGCTGGCATGGCCAATGGCTCGTCGTCTTCGTGTTTTGGATTAACCCACTTCTTTCGGCATCAGCACATTTGTCTTTGGGATTAGCGCAGGGCTTTAGCCCTGCGACAATTCAACGCAACAGCTAGGGGCTTTAGCCCCGGGTCTCTTCTCAACCGCCATCCTCATCCATCACGCTCAACAACAATGTCGAGCCGAAGCCTAAAGCGCAATCTCCCCACGCTCATCATTCCGAATCCGAATCGCCTCATCGATCTTCGAAACAAAAATCTTCCCATCCCCAATCGTCCCCGTCCGAGCCGCGGTCGTAATCGCCAGAATCGCCTTATCCAGCATCGCATCCGCCACCACCACCTCCAGCTTCACCTTCGGCAGCAGGTCGACCGAGTACTCCCGTCCACGGTAAAACTCCGTATGCCCCTTCTGCCGCCCGTGTCCCCGAGCCTCGATGATCGTCATCCCCTCCACGCCAATCTCCACCAATGCATCCTTCACCGCGTCCAGCTTCGACGGCTGAATCACCGCTTCAATCTTCTGCATAACCAGATCCCTTCCTAAAAAGACTCAAAACTCAAAGCCCAAGCTGTCACTCAGTGCGCCCAATCGTACCCTTCTTCGCCATGCTGCGAAAGATCGAGCCCCTCGCGCTCTTCCTCTTCGCTCACCCGAAGCCCGATCAGCTTATCCACGACAAACAGAATAATCAGCGTACCCACAATCGAAAGACTCCACGCAATCGCCACCCCAACCAGCTGGTTCAGCAGTTGCCGCCAGTTCCCCTCAAGCAGCCCCGTAGCCTTCCCCGCCCCAAAGATCGGATTGATCATGCTGGTGGCAAAGATACCCGTCAAAATCGCTCCCATCGTCCCACCCGCGCCATGCACGCCAAACGCATCGAGCGAATCGTCATACCCAAACCACGCCTTAACCTTCACCACCATCAAATAGCAGCCCACACCAGCAATCAGCCCGATCCAAAGCGCCGACATCGGCGTCACAAACCCAGCCGCCGGTGTAATCGCCACCAGCCCGGCCACGCAACCTGAGATCGCTCCCAGCGCCGAAGGCTTCCCCTGCCGGATCCACTCCGCGACACTCCACCCAATCGCCGCAGCCGCCGCGCCAAAGTGAGTCGCCACAAACGCCGAAGTAGCCAGCGTCCCCGAGCTCAAAGCCGAACCCGCATTAAATCCAAACCACCCCACCCACAACAAGCAAGCCCCAATAAAACTCAACACCACCGAGTGCGGCGGCATCGGCACCTTCGGATACCCCAGCCGCTTCCCCAGATAAAGCGCCGTCACCAGCGCCGAAACGCCAGAGGTCACATGCACCACCGTCCCACCCGCAAAATCAAGCGTCGGAAACCGCCCACCCAGCGCAGCATTCAGCAACCCACCCTTACCCCAAACCATGTGTGCCATAGGGCTATACACAAACAGCGCCCAAAGCACCATGAACACCAGCATCGCCGAAAACTTCATCCGCTCCGCAAACGCGCCCGTAATCAGCGCCGGAGTAATAATTGCAAACATCAGCTGATACACCATGAACGTCTGCAGCGGAATCGTCGCCGCGTACTTCGGATCCGGCGCCAGCCCCACGCCCTTCAAAAACACATTGTGCAACCCACCAATGAACGCATTCCCCTCGCCAAACGCCAGCGAATACGTCACCAGCGCCCACAGCACCGTAATCACCGCCATCATCGCGAAGGTCTGCATCATCGTGCCCAGAATATTTTTCTTCCGCACCAAGCCGCCATAGAACAGCGCCAGCCCCGGCCCGCTCATCATTAACACCAGCGCCGCCGAAACCAGCATCCACGCGTTATCCCCAGCCGTCTGCGCCTGCGCAATCAAAGCAGCATTATCCGCATTCTGCTTCTCCAGCGCAGCGATCCGGTCCGCCTGGCTCAATCCAGCAGTAGACGGCGCAGGAGCCGTCGTCTGCGCCAACATCCGCGCCCCACCCATCGCTGACCCGCCGAAAATTAGCACAAACAGAAGAGACAGAAATACCTTCGCCACTGGAAGACGCATGCTCCAATCACCCGTTTCAAAGTATAGAAAAATAAACAAACACTAGAGGTAGAGAGACGCCCGAGACCCCGTCACAAATCGCGGCCTCCAATTCACATCTCACAAATTCACTAAGCTTCAGGCAGCGAAGCACCTCGCAATCGCACCCGTTTCGCTTACTCTACACAAGGCAGCGCGCAACACAAAGCAAGAAATTCATCTCGCCCAACGTCACCCTCATTTGAAAGGCACTTTCCCCATGTCCAAAGCCACTCTTTACAGTTGGAACAACATCGAAAACGAGCAGCTCAACCCACTCCTCTCGCGCAAATTCGTCACCGGCGAGCAATCGATGTTCGCCCGCGTAGTCCTCGCCAAAGGCTGCATCGTCCCCCGCCACTCCCACCCCAACGAGCAGATCACCTTCATCACCCAGGGCGCTCTCCGCTTCGACTTCGACGACGGCACCTCGCACACCGTCCACGCCGGCGAAGTCCTCGTCATCCCCGGCAACCTCCCCCACTCCGCCACCGCAGAAGAAGACTGCATCGACTTCGACATCTTCACCCCACCCCGTCAGGACTGGATCAACAAAGACGACGCCTACCTCCGCAAAGTCACTTCGTGACGCGTATACCGGACTTGACTAGATGATCGGCATCGGTCCTCCCGCTGGTCGGAATCAACATGCCGAGCAGCGCGAGGCCCCATGCAGTCCATCTCGCCGGGTCCGGTATACAAGTCACGAAGTGACCGCCCGCCGCACAGGCGGCCCGTCCGGCAGGACAGCAACTATCTACTGAGCATCTCCCCCACAATCCCTTCCCACTCCACTCGCGAATCCCCAGTAGCTACCGCCCGCCCAGCCTGCCGATACCAATACCCCGCATTCCCCAAATCCCCCTCCTTGCGATGCAGATAGGCATGCACCCACGCGCCATCCCGCCCCGCAACATCCTGCGCCACCTCATGCGCCTTCTCCCAATCCCCCTTCGCATCCCACCAAAGCGCAAGCAAAGCGCCAGAAAACCCCGCGCCAACCGAAGCTCGAAACTCCTCCACCGTCATAGCCCTCTACTCCCTATTCCCTACTCCCTGCATTAATCCCCGCTCCCGCATCCACTTCGCCAGCAGATCCGGCCAGTCACTCAACTGCGGATTCCCCACCGCCAGCCCAGCCCCATGCGATCCATGCTGAAACAGATGCATCTCCGCCGGCACCCCAGCCTTCACCAGCGCCGAATAAAACATCACGCTATTGATCACCGGCACCGTCTTGTCATCGGTCGTAGCAAACAAAAATGACGGCGGCGTCTCCTTCGTCACCTGAGTCTCCGCCGAAAGCGAATCCACCAGCGCCGGATCGGGCGAGTCCCCCAACAAAAACTTCAACGACCCGCGATGCAGATCAGGCTCATGAAACGTAATCACCGGATAAGACAGCACCAGAAAATCCGGCCGCGATCCCTGCCGCTCCACCACATCACTCGCATCCGCCTTACCCGCGTCGAACTTCGTACCAGCAGTGGCCGCCAGATGTCCGCCCGCCGAAGATCCCCACATCCCAATATGATCCGTCGCCACCCCATACTCCGCCGCATGCGCCCGAACCATCCGGATCGCCCGTTGCGCATCCTCCAGCTCCACCGGATTGTGATACTTCGGCCCCAGCCTGTACTGCAGCACAAATGCCGCCACGCCGCGCTCATTCAACCACCGCGCAAACGCAAAACCCTCCTTTTCCATCGCCAGATGCGTATACCCGCCCCCCGGAGCCACCACTACACCCGTCTTCGTAGCGTTCGCCGTCACCGGCAAAAACACCGTCAGCGTCGGCTTATCAACATCCTCATCCCCCAAAGCCCCCGGAGCCCCCTCCGGCCACAACAGCATCGTCTTCCCCGCCCCACCCTGCGAAACCGCAGAAACCGTAGACGGCAGCGGAGCAGCAACCGGAGCAGGTGTCATCTGCCCGAACCCCATCCCCCCAACCACCACCGCGAACGCAAACCCCAAAACAATCTTCCTCACGTAGCCTCCACCTCTCACAATTTCGCCGGGCATCCAGCACGAATAATGGTACAACCACTAGCAACGCTCCCTCGTCGACCCCTTCACGCTGTCCAGTACCGGACATGCATTCACAGCAGTGGACACCCCCATCCCCTCCAGTCCCCCGTACATATTGAAACCACGCCCGTTCCCGCCCCAAACAAGTGGTCCGGCAATTGCTCCTCCCACCGATGGAGACGCGAAAATGCCAGCGATCATGCAGAACCTAAAATTTGCACTCAGGCTCTTACGAAAAAGCCCAGGCTTCGCCCTCGTCGCCATCCTCATCATGGCCCTCGGCATAGGAGCCAACACCGCCATCTTCAGCGTCGTTCACGCCGTCCTGCTCGAACCCCTCCCCTTCCGCGACGCCGACAGCCTCGTCCAGATCTGGCACACTCCTCCACAAAAAAGCTTCCCCGGCATGACGCAATTCTCCGTCTCAGCCGCGAACTTCCTCGACTGGCAAAAGCAGAGCCACGCCTTCGACCAAATGGCCCTCTACTCCGGCGCACACTTCGACATCACCGGTGCCGGCAAGCCCGAAGCCATCACCGCAGGCACCGTCAGCCCCGACTTCTTCTCCGTCCTCGGCATTCAGCCGCTTCACGGACGCGTCTTCCTCCCCGAAGAAAATAACCCCGGCCAAAACCACGAAGTCATCCTCAGCTACAAGTTCTGGCAGACCCACTACGCCTCCGATCCCAACGCCGTCGGCAAATCCATCAACCTCGACGGAGAGCCGCACACCATCATCGGCGTCATGGGCCCAAAGATGGTCAAGCCCACCTTCGCGCAGGTCTGGGTTCCCCTCGCCCTCACCCCCAAAGAAGCCGCCGTCCGCGGCGAACACCACTTCCTCGCCATCGCCCGCCTCAAACCCGGCATCACTCTCGAGCAGGCCCAGGCCGAGATGAACACCATCTCACAGCGCCTCGAACAGGCCTACCCCGAAGACGACAAAGGCTGGGGCGCAAACGTTAAATCCATGCGTGATGAGACCGTAGGCGACGTTCGTCCCGCGCTCCTCATGATGCTCGGCGCCGTAGCCTTCGTTCTCCTCATCGCCTGCGCCAACGTAGCCAA